>JAFEDN010000042.1 GCA_018241585.1 Pseudomonadota bacterium
GGGATTTTGATTTTTCATCGTCGATGCTCCTGATCAAATCATTCCTGATGTTTTTGGGTTCTAAATGCGTGAATATCGGGAGCTCAACGTTATCATCCAAAACCCCATGACACAAGACAAGCAAGGCGTTCTGAAACAATCGATTGCACAAGAGCATCATCCTTATTAATATATTTTCATTCACCAGTTGTTTCAAAGCTCGGCTCAATTGGCGTGGCGTTGCTAAGTCCGCTAAATCTGAGCGCAGAATAGCCATATCGGACATGGAGTGGATTCGCTTTTAAACACGCCGTTACCGGGTTTTATAATTTTTTAAAATATTCGAGCATTCGGTGGCTAAAGCAGTAATTTTAGGGTCGGACTGAGTGGAAAGATTATCTAAAGTAGCTTTTAAAAATTGATTGACAGACGTTTGATCGGTTTTAGGGTAGGGGACCGTACAGACTTCCTGCAAAGTATAGTGATGTCCAACCAGTTTTAAAACGCCTTGTGAGTTTTTCGACATGGCTTTTGCAACCGCTAAATTAAGCTCGTTGGCTTTAGAACCATTGGTATATACTTTAATATTCTGAGCCACCGATAGCCATTTCTTATCTCCAGTTGCAACCTGATTCAAAATCTTATTCCAATGTTTTGAGAAAATTATTTTATTCATTATTTTTTGTTTGTTGGATTCACCAATTTTTGTTGAAAAAATCTTAGAACAAGAACCATCAGCCGCGTTGTAACCTAATATTAACGCAACTGGCAGCCATTTAAGATAAGCTTTTAACATATTGACTCCATTTTTATAGCAATTTCATAATGAAAATTGCAAGATGCCCATCCTGGTTAAAACTCTAACTTCCCTAGTAACTATTTTTGCAACCCAGAGCTTGGGCCCTGTCAGTATTTTATGCCGAATTTCGGCTGGCGTTAGTATTCGCTGCTAATGATTTTAGAATCATTTCTTTATAAGCGCTACTGAGGTGAGGCTGTTTACTAGCTTGCAGTTCTTTCATTTTGCTCATAGCATATTGCTGAATTACCAATAATGGTAGAACAATCTGCTCGCGCAATTTAATCGATTCACGATTTAATGGATCATTTTCTAATAAACAATTTTGACCTGAAATTTTCTCTAGCAAAATCTGAGTGAGTTTGGCTTCATTATGTAATTGGCTCCAAAAACGGCCAAACCGGGCATCTTTGCGCATATAAGCAGTCAAGGAAAAAAAAGTTTTGCATAGACTCATCATGGTATTTTCCACCAGGGTACGAAAAAATAGTGACTCCTGATAAAGGTTTTTTAGTTCTGGTTCATTCTTTTGCAATAGTTTTTTCAGGGCAAAACCAAATCCATAATAACCTGGAATATTTTGTTTTAATTGATTCCACGAGCCTACAAAGGGAATGGCGCGTAAATCATCGAATTTTAAAGTAGCACTTTTATTTCGAGAGGTAGGCCGGCTGCCGATATTCAATTCACTATAGAATTTAAGCGGAGTCATTTCTTCTAAATAGGGGATAAACAGGGGGTCTTGTTTTAAGCCAAAATAGGCTGCTTTGCTCAGATCAGATAATTGCTGAAGCAATTGTTTATTGGTTTCGGAGAGGTCATTGGCGCTTTCTTTAAAGATTAAATCCTCAATGCCGGCGGTAAATAATTGTTCAATATTAAATCTTGCTGAAGTTTCTGTTCCAAAATTAGAGCTAATCGTTTGGCCTTGAATAGTCAATTGCAAGGTCCGATGAGCGATCTGGTTACCCAATGAACGGTAAAAATGATGGGTGTTACCACCGCCTCTGGCCGGTGGGCCGCCTCGTCCATCGAAAAAAATCACTTTGATTTGATAACGCTCGGAAAGTTCTGTTAGTGCCATCTTAGCTTTATGAATTGACCAATTAGCAGATACGTATCCACCATCTTTAGTGCCATCCGAAAACCCGAGCATGATAGTTTGAGTTTGATTACGGTTTTTAAGATGGTCTTGATAGAAAGAGCAGCGATACAATTGTTCCATAATTTGGCTGGAGTTTTCCAAATCTTTGATACTCTCAAATAGAGGAATGATATCAACCGTAATTTTTTTATCAAAATTCCCTGCCAGATGTAACATGGCCAATAGTTCCAAAACGTCTAATGCCGATTGAGTATTGCTGATCACAAAACGGCAGAGCCCTTTTTGACCATTAGCTTTTTGGACCGGTTGAATAGCGGCTAATGAAGCTATGGTGCGTTCGATGGCCGGTTCCGAGGACGCAGATGGATGAAATTTGCATTGATTATTGAGTATTTTTTCAAGGATACGCTTTTTTTTATCGTTTTCCGCTTGCTGATAATTTTCAAAATTATTCACTAGATGTTGAAAGGTCGATCGTAGAATCTGTGAGTTTTCGCGCATATCCATAGCAGCAAAGTAAAAACCAAAACAATGAATTTTGTTGATTACTGCGTCTAATCTATCAATAAACAAGGATGAATGATCAGTTATTAAATCTTTTCGTAATTGATATAAATCCTCAAGTAACTGATCTGAGGTTTCATACTGATTGTCTAATAATTTTAAATAAATACGGTTCAAATTTTCTAATATGCCTTTAAAGGTTAGTTTTTTGCGAAGTTGATCAATATCTTCGATATAGAGTTTTAAGATTTTTATTTTTAGTAGTTTGGCTACCGATAAGGTGATATCAGCCGTGACATTGGGATTACCGTCACGATCACCGCCAGGCCAAAAACCTAATTCGACTAAGGATTGATCGTTCAGCGGCTGGTATCGGAATTGTTTTAAAGCATTATTAATTTGCATTTGTATGGTCGGAATAACTTTATAAAAAATATTCTCCAAGTACCAGATTAAACTTTGCGCTTCCTGAAAAGGAGTGGGTTTTTGCTGATATTTAAAAGAGGTTTTGCCCATTTGCCATAACAGCTCGCTAATCTCTTTTAGATTATTTTTTTGAATAGCTTCAGTTAATTGCGTAATGATGCCTAATACCGGCGAGGGATAAAATTGTGTAGGATGAGCAGTCAAAACAACTCTAACTTGGTAATTTTGAATTTCTTGAAAAAATTGTTCTTGTTTATTGGTATTGATTATTTTGGTGATCAAATTTTCAATTGTGCCCGGCCCATTTAGCTGATGAGTGGTAGCATAAGCTGCATCTTCCAACGCATCAAATAGTACAATTTGCCGCTCAACAAATTGGAGCATGGTAAACAAAACATTTACTTTATCTTGTGCTTGATCATTTTCGACATTTTTTTCGAAGAAACGATCGACAATTAGGGTAGGGTCTTTTCCTAATTTGATTTCTTGACTGGAATATTTAGCAAATAATCCTAATAATGTACCGACTTCCTGCATTTTATGGAAAGGTAAAGTTAAAAAAAGACTGTTATATAAAGAGTATTTTAATGCAACATTATTATGAAAATTCTCTAATATATTGTTCATCAATTTTTGCCATTAATAATGTCTTCTAAACTATGAGTTGATTGCGGCCCAAGTAAAACCTTAACCAATTGTCCTTTTGGATTAATAATGAAAGTAGTAGGTAAAACTTGGACCGCAGGTAAAGCCAAAATTTTGGCCGGGTCTGTTTGCAAAACTGGATATTGAATATGTAACTGCTTGATAGCGGCTATCAACTGATTTTTGGGAAGATTATCCTGGTTGACTCCCACTAAAACAATATTTTTTTGATGTTTTTGGTAGAATGAATTTAATTCAGGGATTTCTTGCACACACGATTCGCACCAACCAGCCCAATAGTTGATAATGACCCATTTATTACGCCAATCAGATAGTTTTATTTGCTGATTTTGACTGTCAATAACCGCATGCGATTTATTGCAGGCGCAAAGAGCTATTGCTGCCAGAATCCACAGGGGAATCCACTTAAGCAGTTTGGCCATGGATTAACGCTTCGTAGGCCGTGGCTAATTTATCTGATTGAAATGGGAAATTTAACAAGCCTACCCATTCTCCTTGGGGATTAAATAAAAAGATTTGCGAACTATGTTCCATTCCGTAAACGTTGGGGTCAGCACTGGGCTTTTTAGAAAAAAAGACACCCATTTCTTTAACGAAAATATTTAAATTATCTGAGTCTCCGGTAGCCGCGATAAAGTTGGGATTATAATTTTTAATATAGCGATGCAAAACTGCTGTTGTATCTCTTTGAGGATCAACGCTGATAAATAAAACTTGTGGCATTTGGTTTTCAGCCAAGCTGCTGTGCAGTTTTTGATACATCTTGTTGAGTTCAGTTAAGGTGATTGGACAAACATCCCCGCAATGACTAAATCCAAAGGCAGCTATAGTCCAATGACCTTTTAAATTTTCATTGGTGAACGGTTTGCCGTGGTCATCTGTTAAAGAAAAATTACTAATCGCTTTAGGTTGAGGCAGCATGGTTTGATTAGCAGTAGGATTACCCGAGTTGATATTGGCGGGAGGGGATGTTTGATTCGTTACTTGGCGTTTATGTTGGGAATAAAGCCCCAAGCCAATTAAAACAACAATAACCACAATAATGATTCCGACGACGCCTGTATTCTTCTTTCTATTGTTATTACTATCTGGTTGATGGGTATTTTTCATAAGGACCTCGAACAGTTTGATGACCAAAACGCAACTATTTATAATTGCTTTTTCTGTTTTTGTCAATCAGCAATTTCCGCTTGCGCCGCTTCCAAAGTAGTGGTCGAGAAAGGATTAAATATACATAAATCGATAAATTGGTTAAATTTTGGATATAATTACATAGAACTGTACTTTGGACCCTCATTAAAACGATATCTAGGAGAAAAGAATGAAAAAATACATTAATTACATCTTAGTCATGTCTGCGTTAGCAAGCCCACTGGCTTTGGCGGAAACCAATCAATCAACCACTACTATGGGCTGTGCAGCGTTGGCCAACACCAATTGGGAATCATCCAAGATTGTGTTAAATGATAACAATAATAATCAAAAGGATTTAGTGATCAACAAAATTCATATTGATAAAGTCAATAACAATAATGGAATGTTTAATATTTCTGGAAAATATAAATATACTTTTGCTGGAAAATCTTATAACGGAAATTTTTCAGCTATGAATAGCAATCCTGGCATGAGTAATACCAATAATAGTACCACTGGTGGCAGCACTAGCAGTACCAGTGACAATGGGATGTCTAACAGCAATACTGGCACAAGCAACAATGGTACGACTGGTAGCAGCAGTACAGGCACTAGCAACAACGGCATGACCAGCGGCGCTACTGGCAATACTAGCGACAATGGGATGTCTAATAGCAGTACCGGCACAAGCAATAATGGTGCGACGGGTAGCAGCGCCGGCACAGGCAACACTGCCACCAGTGGCATGACCAGCACTAGTGGTAGCAATATGGCTTCCGGCACTGATAGTATTAGCTGTCAAGAAACTGATGGCAATATCAGTAATGTCACTATTTCGTTAGATAAGGGTCAAACCACTATTAATGCTACCAACAAAAATAACGATGCAACTCCGGATAATTTATCCATCGATGCATCTGGGGTTACTGTCAATAAAAATAATGTCAGCTACACCAACCAAAACGCAGCTTCTTTGCAAAAGAAATAACCAATGGGTTATGAAGCTTCACCTAAACGCCGGGGAGATTTCCCGGCGTAAAGGTTGGCTTCAATGGTTTCTAAACTACATCCCTTAGTTTCTGGAACCCATGAATGGACGAAGAGAATAGAGATTATGCTGATGACAAAATAAATCCCAAAAGTACCGCTCATACCGAACTTATGTACCATAGTTAAAAAAGTAATCGCTACTAACCAATTTGATCCCCAATTGATGCAAGTTGCTAAACTGGCTCCTAAGCCACGAACCTTTAGTGGAAAAACTTCGGCAATCATTAGCCACATAATCGGTCCTAAACTGATAGCGAAACCGGCTATAAATACCAGCATGCTGATTAAAGTCAGCCATTTTAGAGTGTCGGAAGGGTTGTGAGTATGGAAAGACCAGCTTATAATACCCAGACTGATTGACGTCGCGATCAAGCCGGCAAACAACAGGAAGCGACGGCCTAATGAATCCACTAACGGTAAAGCAATAATGGTGAATAATACAAAAACCACTCCGACGATGGTGGTAGTAGAAATTGCCGAACTGGCCGAAGCGAACCCAGCCATTCTGAAGATCGTAGGAGCGTAATAAATAATGGTATTGATTCCGGTAATCTGTTGTAACAATGCCAGGCCCGAAGCAATCCAAAGGGCGGGGCGGATCGCACTAGAAAATAACATTCGCCAATCTCCTTTTTGTTGCTGGAGGCTGGCTTTAATCGAAGCAAACTGCTCACGGCTGGCTGTGCCTTTACCTGAAATTTTTTCCAGCGTGGCCAAAGCCTCTAGTTCGCGTCCTTGAGACATTAACCACCGTGGGCTATAGGGTAGGAACAACATACCAATTAATAATCCCATAGCCGGAACTATGCCCATTCCCAACATCCAACGCCAGGCATGAGCTTCTGCAAAAAAAGCATCTACTATGTAAGAGATTAAAATACCTATGGTAATCGCTAATTGATTTAATGAAACCAATGCACCACGATATTTAGCCGGGGCGATCTCTGAAATATAAAGTGGAGCAATGTAGGAGGCAATGCCAATAGCGATACCAACGAAAATGCGGCTAACTACAATACTGGAGATACTGGGTGCTAAACAGCTTCCTAAGGTACCAAAAATAAAAATAATGGCGTCGGCTATTAATAATCGTTTACGGCCGAAGCGGTCAGTTATTCTGCCGCTGATCATTGCTCCCAATAACGCTCCAAAAAGCACGGCTGAAACGACTAAGCCGTTCATTTCAGGGGAAAGATTGAATTCATCTTTGATGAATAATATCGCTCCAGAAATAACCCCGGTATCGTAACCAAATAAAACACCTGAGAGAGCCGCAATGATCGCAATAACAATATAAAAATGATTTTTCATAGCCATTGTTCCAACATGTAAATAATATCTTCTGGTTTTTTTGCTTCCCCGTTAGCTATAACCCCTGGCCATTGTACCCAATATCCATAATGCGCTGCAATGCTTAGCATGTTGGCGCTATTAGCTGCTTGAATATCGCTGGATGAATCGCCAACATAGACGCATAATTCCGGCTTGACCTGGGTTAATTGGCAAGCATGCAGCAGGGGCGCGGGATCAGGTTTAATTTTAGGCAAAGTGTCGCCACAGACTAGGCAACAACAGCGAGATTTTAAATTAAAAAAATCGAGCAAGGGTTCTGTAAGGTAGGTCAATTTATTAGTAATAATTCCCCAAGGAATTTTCTTTGATTCCAGGTAAGTTAAAACTTGCTCTATTCCAGTAAATAATTGCGTCTGGTGGTTGATGTTTTTTTGATACTGCGTTAGGAATTGCTCTTTGATTTCGCTAAAAAGAGCATGATTCTGATCGATGCGAAAACTGTTGCCGATCATCATCAAGGAACCGCCATGGACCCATTGACGAAAATCTTTGAAGGGTACTAAAGGTTTATGGTATCTTCGTAAAATTTCATTACAGGCTGCATGTAAATCCGGAGCAGTGTCCAATAAAGTGCCATCTAAATCAAAAAAAACTGCTTCGATTTGACCAGAAGATCGGTTCATTATCGTAACTCACTCTTTCCCTTATCTCCGAGTTTCAATTTTGCCGGAACCACGAATAAAAACCAGCATGTAATTTACCGAAACATCCTTGCTGAGTGAGAACTGTCCGGTAAATGGATTGTAAGTCATGCCTTGAAGCCCTTTGAATTGCAAGCCATTTTGTGCCGCCCACAAAGTTATTTCAGAAGGTCGAAGGAATTGTCCATACTGATGTGTGCCTTTGGGCAGGAGTTTTAACAAATATTCCGCTGCCAATATAGCTTTTATAAAAGATTGAATATTGCGATTTAAGGTAGCAAAAAACAGCATCCCGCCGGGTTTAGCTAACAAAGCACATTCTTTAATTATTTCGGCGGGGTCGGGCACATGCTCCAACAATTCCATGCAGGTGATGACATCAAAACAACCGCTCTGTTTTGCTAATAGCTGAGTGGAACTGATCAGTTGATAGTCAATGGCAAGCCCATGCTGCTGTGCATGCCTTTTGGCAGTTTCGATTAATGATTCATTTAAATCAATTCCGGTGACTTGTGCTTGGCAGCTTGCTAGAGCTTCACTCAGCAGACCTCCGCCACAACCAACATCCAACACTTGTTTACCTGATAAGTCCACAGTGTTTTTTATCACTTGTAACCGCAAAGGATTGATTTGGTGTAGCGGCTTCATAGGCCCTTCAGGATTCCACCAATCCTGAGCCCAAGGAGTAAATTTAGCGATTTCGGCTGGGTTTGCAGACATAGTTAGGGTTCCTGGCAAGGTTGACAGTCTACGACCTCTGGTTCTGGCTGTAAAGTAATGTGTTCAATTGCATACTGTATGGTTAATAGCTGCTTTAACTCAGGCAGTATCATTTGCCAACTGCTGAAATCATAGATATTAACGTGAGCCGACAGCGCAATTTTACCAGAGGATAAGGTCCAGATATGTAAGTCATGAATATCTTTCACACCTGCGACTTGATGCATGGCCTCTGATATTTGTTTGTAATCTAAATGCCCTGGTACGCCTTCCATCAAGACTAACAACGATTCTCGAATTAAGCTTAAACTGGAAACCAAAATCAAAATGCCCACTAAAATGGAAAGAATAGGATCAATTAACATCCAGTGGGTAAAATAAATCACCGCTCCAGCGATCAATGCCGCGACCGAACCTAAAACATCACTCATCACATGTAATAGTGCGGCGCGGATGTTGAGTGTTCTCTGACCTCGCGCTAACAGCCAAGCTACGGCGCCGTTGATGATTAAGCCGGCAAAGCCAACGGCTATTACTATCCCGCCTTGTACCGTATTGACTCTATGCAGCCGATGGATGGCCTCAATAATTACGGTTACTGAAATGGCCAGCATCACTAGACTGCTTAATCCTGCGGCTACTACTTCAGCTCTTCCTAATCCATAACTATGTTTAGAAGAAGGAGGCTGTAGCGCTAGCCAGCTAGCAAAGGCTGCGATAATAAGCGCCATCCCATCAGAAAACATATGTCCCGCATCACTTAACAAGGTTAAAGACCCGGATATCCAACCGGCGATCACTTCAATGATGGCAAATAAGAAAATTAATGCGATGGCGAAGATTAAGGTTTGATGGGGATGTGGGTGATGGTTATGAGCGTGATCATGCGAGTGTGCCATGACTTAGTAACCGTTTTCTAAACGCCACAAAGCATTTAAGCAAGATGAAGCCGAAGCGCCCAATCTTTGACTGAGTGTTTTTTTAAATTCATATTTAACTTGATAAATATCAAATTGATCTTTAACAGATTGTAGATATTGATCACTGGTTTTAATTTCATCTAATAATTTTAATTGCAAAGCACGGCTGGCAAACCAGTGTTCCCCGGTGGCAATTTGATTGATACTGACTTGCGGCCGGTATTTTACAATGAACTCTTTGAAAAGTTCGTGAGCGTCATTTAATTCTTCCTGCATTTTTTCACGGCCTTCCGGAGTATTTTTGCCAAACAAAGTTAGGGTTCTTTTGTATTGACCTGCAAATACCTGTTCATAATCAATATCGTTTTTTTCCAACCAACGATGAAAATTAGGTAATTGAGCGATTACTCCCACAGAACCGATGATCGCGAAAGGCGCAGCCATAAGGTGATCAGCTAAACAAGCCATTAAATAACCGCCGCTGGCAGCTACTTTATCCACTGCCACTAGTGTTTTTATATTGGCATCTTTTAACCGTTGAATTTGGGCTGCTGCTAGGCCATAAGAATGAACTAAGCCGCCGGGGCTCTCAATACAAATTAACACTTGATCAGAATTTTTCCGGCTTAACAATACAGCGGTCACTTCTTCACGCAAAGAATTTACCGCGGAGGCTTTAATATCACCATGAAAATTTAATACAAATAACCTGGGCTTTTCTTTTGGTTGATCTTTCAAAGTGATTTTCAGATTTTTTTTAGCTTGTTTTTTTTCAGCTTTGGTGTGAGTGATTTCGCCAATGATTTTTTGATAGTCATTGAATTTATTATTAATTTTTTGAACCGTTAACCGGCCATTTTTCTCTTTATTTTTAGCGAAGCTCGCAATCAAAGCGGCCCCACCGATTATAATAAGAATGGCGATCACCACGGTCACTGCTTTTAATAAGAAAAGACTATATTCACTAAAAAAATGCATCATAATCTCCAAGGTATTACTATACCTTACCCTTCCCAATGAGGGATCGCAAGGGAGAGCAGAGCGAAGTATGTAAAAACAGTGTTGCAAACCCAAAACAGAATCACTAATATAGCCACATAACTTCCATGTGGGGAGTTTTTATAGTTAAAGGTTGATGCCGTTCTGTTATAGCAGAGCAGTTTTGATCTGTCACAAATAAGTTAATAACGAAGGAGTTTAAAATGAAATTAAGACAATTAGCCGGATTGAGCTTTGCTGCCGTTGCAGCAGCCAGCTTTGCATTGGTTTCCACCTCTGCTATGGCCGCCACCAAACACAGCAGCTCTAAAAACGTCAAATGCTATGGTGTAGTTTGTAATGGCAAAGGCAACAATCCTTGCAAAGATAAAGGTTATGTTGTTGTTTCTAAAACCGCTTGCGATCAATTGGGTGGCACAGTAAAAACCACTTCCAGTACCAAAGGCGCTGTTAGCAAAAGCAAAACCACTACCAAAACAACCACTAGCACTCAGAAAACCAGTGATGCTTCTACAGCACCAACCACTGCTTCTGCTGACGTTGCCGGCACTCAAACCGCAGCAAATGCAACCACCGGCACTACTAACTAGTAATTCGGTGTTCGTAAAAGCCCGTCATAACCATGCCGGGCTTTTTGCTTTTAGTAGAATACTGTAGAGAATGGATGATTATCAGAAAAGTTTTTTTTAGTTTGCTGTTTTTTGTTTTTTTTATTGTCATCGCGTTAGCCATTTTTTTTACCGTTTATATCAATACTTACGACTTTAAAGCAAAATTAACCAGCCAAATAGCAAAGCAATCCGGCTTGCAAGTTCAGTTACGTGGCAAGACCGGCTGGAATATCGAAAAATCAGGAGTCGAATTTATATTTGAAGATGTGGTTGTGCTGCATCCGTTAGCTTTTGATCCTAATTCGCTGGGTAAAGCTGAACAGGTAGAAGTCACTATCCCTTGGGATTCTATGACTTCGGGGTCTTTTAAAGTCAGTAAGCTTATTTTTTACCATGCCAGATTAACTTTTCGAGCCAATTATCCTGATAATAAAGTTCAAGCCGTTGATTTAAGTGGAGATGTGCACATTAATTTAGCCAACCAACAAATCACCATTGATCCGTTCACGCTTGCTAGCGGCGGTTTGCAGGCTTCTGGAAAAATATTTGGAACGGGTTTTTCAAAAAATGCGGAATATAAAGGAGACCTGTTAATCAATCAGTTGAACACCGATCAATTGCCGCCTGTTTCGTTTTTAAAAGACCTTAAAGAGATTATTGAAAATTTCAAAAACGTAAAAGTTCATTTTTCCATTACTCCTTGGAGCAAAATAAAGGGACAACTCACTGCTCAACAATGTGTTTTGAAAATGAATCATTTAGCTATTGACAACTTGTCTGCCTTGTTTGAGGTTCAAAATTTAGAAGCGGTTCATGTTAACAATCTTAATGGTCAAATAGCCGGAGGAAAAATAACCGGTGAGTTTTTTGCCGATCACATTAACAATCTGCCACAGTATCGGATCAATGCGACGCTAGCGCATACAGAACTCAGTCAATTGCTGGCTTCCGGTATACTAAAGGGTCCGGCGGATTTGAATTTAGAGGTGACTGTCCAAGGAAAACAATTACAAGATTTGTTGGCTAGTTCCAACGGTAAAGCTAAATTAACAGCATATAATGGGATATTAAATAACATTGATTTGCTCAAGTTGATTAAACCGGTTCGACAATTTTTGCAATCCAATCCTCAAGCAGTCGCTAATAATGGCACTCATTTTAGCCAGATAACAGCGTCAGGTGACATAAAGAACGGGCTTCTGACCAACAATGACTTTATTTTACAATCTAAAGATTTACAAGCCAGTGGCAAGGGGACGGTGAATTTGGCGAATAAGCAGATAAATTATCAGGTAAAAGTAAAAGGCCAAGCCAAGATATTTGGGAGTAAATTGAATTTTTCTGTACCCGTTTCAGTCACCGGAACTCTATCTAAACCCGCTCTTTCATTAGGAGAGCAGGCTGAAGCTAATGTCGAAGCCAAAAACCTGGCTGATACAGTCAATAAGCAGATAAAAAAATTGTTTGGACATTGATATTTAGTTCAAAGAGGCTATAGTGGCGTATTTCTGTTGTTCCGTCATCTTAGCTTTAATGAGATCAAATAATTGTAGAAGAACTGCTTAATCCTATTGAGGACGATTAACAGAACAATAGGTTTTATCATGTCTCCATGTAAAACGATTACTTAAACAACTTCACATCGCACAACTCGCGTTAATATGGGCTGCACCGGCGGGTTATCGTCCAAATACCTGGCTTTGACTAGAGACGGACAATAATTGGGACTTCAGCAACTCCAACTGCTGCGTGCGCGTCTTCCACAAGGATTGGAGTGCTTTGAGGTCGTCTCGCGCAGCGCAACCGTCCCATTTAGCATACCGGTGCTGCACGAGCCCGTCGCGGGCCACAGACGGCTCGTGCTCCGAATACCTTGTCAAAGCAAAATTAAGCCCCAAGTTATCTTTAGCCGTGGGTGGAATGTACCATGAACCCTTAATATATTTTGACTGGGTACTATCCCATATTTTTGGAATCTCACGTGTCCGCGGTAGTTTTGACTCCCATTCCGACGGGCAAGGAGCAAAAGCCCGGTCCTCGCGGCAGTATTCATTCACCACATGCGCCGGTAACCGTGTTTGCGTTCCGCCCACCTTTTTGCACCAATGGTCATTACGTTGGCTAGAATTCCAGCTAGCATAATTGTCCACATACACCTGTAACGCCTCCGTCAACTCTTGGAGACTAAAATGGTGACCATGCACCGTGCCTTTGCTCTCTAAGGCTTGTAATTGTTCCGCTTGCGATGCTTTCGGCAGGTATTTTTGAATCATGGTCCACATGTGATAATCCATCGCCCACAACGCATATTGGAATGCCGTAATCTGCTTAAATTCTCGACCGGATAAA
>JAFEDN010000430.1 GCA_018241585.1 Pseudomonadota bacterium
AGGAATGGCTTTGCCAAAAACTCCTTTGATTAAACGGCGATTAACGCTATTTAAATAATAACAAGCTTGATAATGACTCCATTCGGATGGGTTTAAATCGCCGCTGGCTTGTAGTTGCGCTCGCTTGCGTCTGCTCGTTTCATATAAGCTGATGGCAGCCGCTACCGATAAATTTAAACTTTCAGTCATCCCGAACATGGGTATCTGATAATTCCAATCACAAGCTTGTTTGATCGCGGCCGATAAACCGTTCAGCTCGTTGCCGAGCAACAGGCATAAGGGTTCATTAATGGGTATTTCATTGACTGAAATGGCTTGAGTAGCAATTGCTCCGGCTAGGCGAATCTTTTTTTTCTGCATGTTCAATAGAAATTCGGATGTGCTGGCATAAAATTGGATATCGATCCAATCTAGGGCTCCTTTGCTGATCGGCCTTATGCCGTTTAACAGCTTTTCAGGAGCAATAATATGCAATCGGGTCACCCCAAAAATTTCACAACTCCGAATGACTGCAAACGCATTATGGATATCAGAAGGCATTTCTAATGCCATTTCGATGCTTTCAAGCCGGTTATTTAGTACATTTTCAATTCGTAGCTGGCGGCGAGCTGAAACAAAAGGGCGAAGCAGCTCGACTACTTTTTTGGCGCCGAACAGATCGATCAAAGATTGAGATTCAGGGTACATTTTAAGTATAATATCACACAAAAGGTGAGATAACTTTCAGTTTATTGAAATATTTCCAGCGGTTAAGGTAGAGATATGCAAAACCATCAGCAGGACATTTTTTTTATGCGGCGAGCGCTTGAGTTGGCGGCTACGCGCCGAGGGTTCTGTGCTCCTAACCCTGCAGTAGGAGCGGTGGTCGTTAAAGATGGAGCAATCATTGCTGAGGGTGTTCACTGGGCCTATGGTCAGGCGCATGCTGAACCCGATGCTTTGTCTAAAATTGCTCACCTTGCGCAGGGCGCAACCTTGTACGTTACTTTAGAACCGTGTAGTCATTTCGGTAAAACGCCCCCTTGCACTGACTTGATAATCCGAAGTCAATTAGCAAAAATTTTTTATGGAATGAGTGATCCTAATCCTAAAGTAAAAGGCGGAGGAGCTCAGGTTTTAAACGAAGCGGGTATGGCTTGTGAATTTTTATCAATTCCTGAGCTAACTGAATTTTATCAAAGCTATGGTTATTGGTTAAAAACGGGTCTT
>JAFEDN010000431.1 GCA_018241585.1 Pseudomonadota bacterium
GCCAAAGTATTCCCGCCGCTGTTTCCGGCAGAGCGCTGTCGGTACTGGCAATTATTGCCCTGGGTTTTTACCTGTTTTTACTCACCACATCCAACCCTTTTGTGCGTTTGTTGCCCAATATTCCTGCCGATGGAGCCGATTTAAATCCGGTTTTACAAGACCCTGGTTTGGCTGTGCATCCGCCTATTTTATATATGGGTTATGTTGGTTTCGCTGTACCTTTTGCATTTGCCATGGCTGCGTTACTTTCTAAACAACTAGACCCGCGTTGGGTGCGCTGGTCTCGCCCTTGGACATTAATCGCTTGGTGTTTTCTCACATTGGGGATCGTTTTAGGCAGCGCTTGGGCTTACCACGAATTAGGATGGGGTGGCTGGTGGTTTTGGGACCCAGTGGAAAATGCTTCATTTTTGCCTTGGTTAGCAGGAACAGCGTTGATTCATTCTTTGGCAGTTACCGAGAAACGCCAGCTATTTAAAGCTTGGACCATTTTACTAGCGGTATGCGCTTTTTCATTAAGCTTGTTAGGGACTTTTTTAGTCCGCTCTGGGGTTTTAGTGTCGGTACATAGTTTTGCATCCGACCCGGCCCGCGGTTTATTCATGTTGGTTTTTTTATTGCTGGTGGTCGGTGGTTCACTGAGTTTGTATGCTTGGCGTGGGCGTATGTTAGCGGCAAGCGGAGAATTTAGTATGCTGTCACGAGAGTCTATGCTGTTATTGAATAACTTATTGCTCTTTGTAGCCATGTTGACCGTATTATTAGGCACGCTTTATCCTCTGATTTTGTCTGCTTTAAATTTGCAAAAATTATCGGTAGGGCCTCCTTATTTCAATACCGTATTTATACCGATTTTTGCACCTGCTCTTTTTTTAATGGCTATTGCGCCTATTTTTCGATGGAAAAATACCGTATTTTCGGAAATTAGAAATCAGTTGATCCTATTTTTTATTTTAGTCACCCTGCTGTCGATCGCTTTGTGTTGGTGGGCCGGTGTCAAGAGCTTAGGGTTTCTGGCAGCTTTAATGTTAGCTATTTGGTTAATAACTTGGAGCTTAAGCCACATCAGGGTCAAAGCAGGCCAGTGGGCGATGATTTTAGCTCATCTCGGGGTAGGGGTGACTGCCCTGGGAATTATTTGCACTACTGTTTGTAGCCAACAACGTGATGTTGCTATGAAACCGGGCGATTCCTTGCAAATGGG
>JAFEDN010000432.1 GCA_018241585.1 Pseudomonadota bacterium
CATAATGCCGTTGAATCACCTTTCTTTGCAGCTTGATTAAGCCAACTGAACATCTTTTGGGTGCCTTTTTGATCTGTAGTCAAATTAGGGTAACTTTTGCCATCAGCCAAAACTACCGTAAAGTATTTGGTCTTCGCTGGCTCATACCCTGCTGCTACTGCCTTCTTCAGCCACATGATACCTTTATTATCATCCGATTGAACACCAACGCCTTGTAGATAAGCTAGACCAACCCAATAAGCTGCCGCAACAGAGCCCTGTTCTGCCTGGTGTAAATAATTATTAAAATCCCGTTGTAAGCCATTTTTTATCTTAAACTGGTCCCAAGTAGGACAAATTGCTATATCGTGTTCTCTCGCAGTGATATATTGCTCCAATAGGTTTTTTTTATAATCCACCAGATAATTTTCATAAGCCTGCACGCTTGATGTTAGCAAGCAAAAAATGCTAAAAAAACCAAAATAATATTTTTTCATCTTCCAACTAAACCTTACAATGCTTTATTTTACTATCTTCTTCTAATTTTTTATACCAAAACAGTGCTAACTTTGGATTCACATATCCAGCCTTAGTATAAAGTTCATATAAATCGCCAGCCATCATCGTTGATGCGATTAAGGGAGGGTCATGCTTCAAAGCTAACAAGTACCAATAGCTTGCTTTTGAATAATCTATTTCAACCCCAAATCCGTAATAATATAGATAACCCATCAAATACTGAAACATTGCATATCCTTTTTTTGCTAAAGGTTCTATCAAATTATGTGCTTCAGACAATCTATTGACTTCCAGGTAAATGGTAGCTAGCAAAAATTGTGCATTTAAATTTCCATGATTAGCTTGATTTTGAATCCATTTTAGGGTCTGATCTTTGTCTGGATATTCTGTTATATAATTTTTAATTATTTTTTTTTGAAAAAGTATCATTGATATATAGAGAATTTTTGCAGGAACATAATTCTTATCTGCAGTTTCCTTTAATAATTTAAAACCCTTTCCGATATCTTTATTTACACCCATACCATTTAAGTAACCAACACTGACTAAATAATTAGCTTGTAAAGACCCTTGCTTAGCCTGTCTTGCATATTCAGCAAATTCCTGCTGTAGTTTGTATTTTACTTTAGTATCATCGAAGTCAGGGCAGATAACAAAACCATTATCATTGGCAGTAATGTATTGC
Organism: Pseudomonadota bacterium; assembly: GCA_018241585.1. Classification (GTDB taxonomy): domain Bacteria; phylum Pseudomonadota; class Gammaproteobacteria; order Coxiellales; family Coxiellaceae; genus JAFEDN01. The sequence continues at coordinate 1,184 of JAFEDN010000432.1, forward strand.
TGAAATAAATTTTTTTTGT
>JAFEDN010000433.1 GCA_018241585.1 Pseudomonadota bacterium
TTTTATTATTATCCTTCAATTATGTTTTTAAATAAATAGTTTCCTTAAGAAATCGTTAAATTTTTTAATCATCATGATCACTACCTAAAATCACTACATCAGGGTAAAATCACAACCTTATTGCCCCGGTGGCACAGTTGGATAGCGCAGTCCCCTCCTAAGGGACAGGTCAGAGGTTCAAATCCTCTCCGGGGCAAGGGATTCGGCAATGAAAGGAGAGATCGTTCCACTCTTCTCCCCTTTCGAACTCCATCGGGTAAGGTTAATTTTTGGAGAATTTATGAAAAGAATTGAAACAGATAGCATGGGTCAAGTTGAAGTGCCGGATAATCAATATGGGGGAGCGCAAACTTTTCGTTCGCTTCATAATTTTGCGATTGGCCGGGAAATGATGCCTCCTGAGTTGATCCGCGCATTTGGCATTTTAAAAAAAGCCGCTGCTATGGCTAATCAAGAACTTGGCCTGTTAAGCTCAGATAAAGCCAGAGCCATTATTCAAGCTGCGGATCAAGTCATAAACGGCAGTTTATATAATCATTTTCCTTTGAAAATTTGGCAAACCGGCAGTGGCACTCAGACCAATATGAATGTCAATGAAGTGATCAGCAACCGCGCCATTGAAATGTTAGGCGGAACCAAGGGTAGCAAAAAACCGATTCACCCTAACGACGATGTCAACCTGTCTCAATCCTCCAACGATACCTTCCCTACTGCTATGAATATTGCCGCAGCAGAAATGTTGGTTCAGCAATTAATTCCTGCAGTCACGCTGTTACGGGATGCATTAACAACTAAACAGCAAGAATTCTCTGATATGATTAAAATTGGCCGGACCCATTTGCAAGATGCAGTACCCCTAACCTTAGGGCAAGAATTTTCCGGGTACGTTGCTCAATTAGATCAATTTTTATCTATTTTAAAAGATTTGATGCCCTACGTTTATCGTTTAGCGATTGGAGGAACGGCAGTGGGCACCGGCTTAAACGCTCATCCTGAATTTGGTGTCAAAACTGCTCAATATATCGCTCGATTAACTGGGCTTCCTTTTATTTCTGCAGCTAACAAATTTGCTGCGTTGGCTTCGCATGATGAATTGGTGATGATCAGCGGCGCTTTAAAAAGCTTAGCTTGCGGGCTAATGAAAATTGCCAATGATATTCGATGGTTGGGATCAGGCCCTCGTTGTGGCTTAGGAGAATT
>JAFEDN010000434.1 GCA_018241585.1 Pseudomonadota bacterium
AAATCACCCACATGTAATTGACCAATTAAACGCTGTAATAAACCAAAAATATAACGCAGACGGCCTTTAGTGACATCATATAAATAAGAAAAAACGGCAGGCTCAATAGGCGACGCTACTTTCTTGTTAATACGGAAAAATTCCAGTCTTTTTTTAATTAATAGATCATATTCAAGTTTTTCAATAGGAGCAATGCTGATTTCATGATTGACGATATCATCTAACCGATCAACTTGCTGTGCAATAAACTGTCTTAAGCCCTCATCGCCTACCAATAACCAACTCACGCCCCGAGTTTGAATATAATCTCGCAACGCATTAAATAAGTATCGTAAATGATCTTCTTCATGAATAACTTCAACATCCAAATTATTCAATTGAATTAGCAGGCCGTACTGATAACCGGCAGATTGAATTAATGCGCTTAAATCTTCGAGATGATGACCCAATACTGAAGAAGGCACAATAACAGGCTGAGAAGTAACACCAGCTGATTTTCCATAATTGACGCCAAAACCAAACGCTTCGATACCAAAAGACCGGTAAGCCTCAGCAATACGCATGGTTAACGCTTTAGCTTCTTGGAAGCGTTTATCTTTGGTTACTTTTTCAGGCTGGAAAAATTCAACTTCACGGACGATATTACTCACAATGACCGCCAACAAGGTTTCCAGATTCCAGTTAGGTTCAACGCGAATTTCATTGCGAGGCGTGAAGTAATCCATTTTTTCTTGAGCAGTGAATCGTAGATAATTAGCAAAAGAAGTCGTGCCTACCCCTCGCGCGCCCTCAATCACCATGAGAACATTTTTTTGGTTCAACATCTTTAAGCAGGTTTTGACTTCCTGTTCATGCCCCGTGTAAAGGGCAAGAGTATCTTGCAGGATGGGTTCCGTATTAAATGGATTCTCCTTGAATCCCAAAGGCTCCCAATGCATGGTGTACCTCACTGTGGTTTAACACTCCACAATATAACATAAAATTTACAGATTACACAGACTTTCTATGTGGTATTGTGTAATGATTCTCAAGCGCCATCCACGACTATATTTTTTTTTACGAGGGATTAGATGATCTGGCATTTTCCAGGTAGTGGTCTCGGCGATCACGACCAAGGGCGGGGGCGGGAAACTCTAACTTTGAATTTACAGGCAATATGATTATTTTATCATTGATCTTGTATAAAAAAATCGGAG
>JAFEDN010000435.1 GCA_018241585.1 Pseudomonadota bacterium
TTGAGCGGTATGATAATCGCGAGCAGGCTATACAGAGTATTTTTGAATATGTGGAGGTGTTTTATAATAATCAGCGACGGCATTCAACAGTAGGCTATTTGTCTCCTGCCAAATTTGAGCGCCGATATTATTAACAGGCCCTCTGTTCGTAGTGTCTACAAAATTGTTGCAAGATCATATTTTTTATTTTCTGGATTAGATAAAAATGTTTGGATTGGTGGTGTATCCTTAAGATTTTTTTTTAAAAGTCTATCTGCGTAGGCTGGTGTCATATTATTAATTTGATTTTTTTCACTATAAGTAATCCTGGAAGAAGGAGAGTAATTCGAAACTTGAGCAACAATCTCCTTTTATTTTTTTCTAATGCCTCAATTATTTCGGATAACTCCTGAGGTCCAATAACTGATGGACAATCCACCGGATCAATATTGGCCATCTGCCCAATACGAGGAAAAAGTTTAATATATCTTTCAATTTCATCGATACCTAAAATGGCTATCGCATCACAATGAATATCTGTTGTTTCAGCTATATATTTGATTAACTCGAAATGCTTATTTGCTGTTAAACGTCTATTTGAGAAAAGCATATAATAATCTACTTCTTTATTTTGAGAAAGTGCCTTTATACGTGGAATTTTCTGAGCTATTAAAGAATTTTTATTCTCTTTACTGTAAACCTCTTTATCTGAAAAACTTTTATTATGTCCATTTGTATGTTTTGCTTGAATTATTATCAACCCTTCCCAAGGTTTGGTCGAACTAGGATAACATTCTGCCCTGCCATAAAATCTGGCGTCTCTTCCACCATCACGGCCAGATGCAAATCCTTGCACTCCCTTTCCCAATAATTCCTGACAAATTAAAATCACCAAGTTCTCAAATTGAGAGTCACATAGATTTTCATAAAGATATGTTTGTTGTATCATAGTCAGATAATCATCCCTGATGTGGTAATCTAAACTTAAATTCAAGCCATTGGATTGTTATGCTAATCGAAATAACAGATTCTTACAAAACTAGCTAATGTTTATTCATCTCAAAAAAAATATTATGTATAAACGCGAATTCTGGATAAGCGAAGCTGAGGTTGCTGGTTTGGCCTCCCATATGATTTAATTTATTTGCATAAAAATTATTCATAACAAGGAGGCCAAGGCATATGAGTTTACTGGAATTATTTTGTCTCGTCGA
>JAFEDN010000436.1 GCA_018241585.1 Pseudomonadota bacterium
GGGAGCCTCTAAAACCCTGGTATTGCGTATCGGTATTCACCATCTACGAGGATAACGTCATGACTCATCCTATCCCAGAATCCATTATTGAATTACCGAATTGGGAACAAGCCGCCGCCTGGAATGAACCCATCTTGTTTGAAGCGTTGGAAACCCCAGAAATTCCGGCGGATTGGTTGCCCGGTGTGCTGGGTGAATTTGCCGGGGCCTTGGCTAAGGCCAGTGAAACGCCGCCGGCGCTCAGTGTGATGACCTTGTTGGGTGTGTTATCAACAGTGCTAGCCGGTTATTGTGCCGTCTCTCCTAAAGCGGGTTGGATAGAGCCCGTGAATATTTATGCGCTGATTGCGCTGCCGCCGGCCAATCATAAGTCCCTGGTAGTGCGGGCCTGCACCCAACCGCTTTGGCGTTGGGAAAAAGAACAGAAAAAGCAGCGAGAAAATGAGATTAAACGCCAACGCGCCACCCGTAAAACAGAAGAGCGTATTCTGGAAAATTTGCGCACCAAAGCTGCCAAGACCGAAGACCCGGAAGAACAACGCCGCCTGTTTGAAGCGATTATTCAGCAAGAAATAGCGCTTACCCCTATTTCTCCGTTACCGGTGTTGTTTACTAACGATGCCACCCCCGAATCATTGACTCATTTGGTGGCGGAACAAGGGGGTCGATTAGCGATTTTTTCCGATGAAGGCGGCATCCTGGAGACTCTAGCGGGTTTATACAATCATGGTTCTGCTAATATTGATATTTTGCTCAAAGGCATCGACGGGGGTGAGGTGCGCGTTCATCGTAAAGATCGCAGTACCATTTTGAATCCGTATTTAACGGTGGTGCTGACGGTACAGCCGATTGTGATTCAAAATATGGCGGGAAAAAAAGCGTATTTGGGTAAAGGGGTATTGGAAAGGTTTTTATATGTTTTGCCCAAAAGTCATTTGGGTTATCGCACCCATAATACCGCACCACTGTCATCAGAATTGCAAGCGTCTTATGATGAAATGATAATAACTTTGTTAAATAATCGGCAACAGATTGAGACTTCTATTCCTGGGGAAAATATACAAATTTTTTCACTCTCTCCAGAAGCCCATGCATTATGGCGTACTTTTCAACTGCAATTAGAAAGCGAGTTAACCCGGATATTTCATCATAGGATTGAAAAAGGAGTAGCGAAAGCCTAACAT
>JAFEDN010000437.1 GCA_018241585.1 Pseudomonadota bacterium
CGCATTGATTTAACCCATTATGAAGTCTTTGATCAATTAGGCGGATGGGTACAGAAATTGTGAGGCGCGGGATATTGGTAATGTGCTTATTAGTATGTGCTTGCAGCCAATCCAATCCACCTGCGCCGGTGGTAAACGCTTGGTTGGAGCCAAAAGAAAATCGTACCGAGTATGTCGTGCACAACGGGGATACTATTTACTCTATTGCTTGGCAGTTTGGTTTGAATTATAGGGTACTTGCACAAGAGAACAACTTAAAGCCCCCTTATAAAATTTATTCCGGGCAACGTTTAAAAATGACCATTGTTGCCCGTGGAGTTGAGCCAATTTATCCTGCTAAACCCGTTAGCCACATAACGCCGCTGGTCCAGCCAATGGCATCTCCGGCGCGCCGGCAAAAAATGGTAAACAGCCATGCAACATGGCAGTGGCCAGCTTTAGGAAAAATAATAGGCCGGTTTGACCCTAGGTTAGGTAAAAATTTAGGAGTCAACATTAGCGGTAATTTAGGGTCTCCTATAAAAGCTACTTTAGCAGGAGAGGTAGTTTATAGCGGCAGTGGTATTCGAGGATATGGAAATTTAATCATTATTAAACATGATAAGCATTATTTAAGTGCTTATGCTTACAATCAAACATTATTAGTCAAAAATGGGCAAAAAGTTCATGCTGGACAAGTGATCGGTGCTATGGGGAAGGATGCGGCAGGTCGGGCGATGTTACATTTTGAAATACGTTATGATGGCCGGCCCGTTGACCCCATGAAAGTGTTAAGCCATTATTATTAATATAATTTTTCAGGGAGGAAAAGATATGACTAACGAACCTAATTCTAAAATTAAAAAAGCCAATCGGGAGCAAGCTCCTGTAATAATACCTGAGGAGGAACAATGGCTTGAACCGGAGGAAGCTGAGCAAGAGGCTGAACCTAAAAAAAAGAAAAAATCGAATGCTCAAGATAATCAAGTGTTGTTTAGCAGACCTTCTTCAATTACTGCACATAATGAAGCAGGAGAAGAAGAGGAAGAGGTTGTCGCTCAGCAGGAGGACAGTGCACCTTCTGGTTTAGAGCATGATCCCACACGATTATATCTTCATGAGTTAGGGTACAAACCTCTTTTAACTGCCGAGGAAGAGTTGGAAGTAGCTCGGCGTATTCGTCAGGGCGATGAAGCAG
>JAFEDN010000438.1 GCA_018241585.1 Pseudomonadota bacterium
AGAAAATGGACAACCCATTTCAAAAGAAATTGAATCCCTGATAGAACTCATATTAAGTAAGAAAATCAATGTCATATTTGCCACAGCCAGACCTTTAAGGGACACACTTCCACTACTACCGAAAAAATATCATGAGCTTCCAATCATTGGATGCAATGGCGCAATGATTTCAAGGTATTCCAAAGTACAAAGTGCAAAGAAACTATCCAGAAATACCGTTGACCTGATTAAGAAATCTCTTGATGAAATGAAAGTTCCCTATATTATAGATGGGCTATATGGCTACGCCATCTCATCTGAACGCTCTGATTTCCATGGCTACATAAAAAATAAGCTTGGATCCGAACCGATGTTATATGAAGAGTTAGAATTGCAAGGAATCACAAAAATATTGATTTTAAAGTTTGATTTACATATCAAATCCGAATTAGAAAAAATAATTGGCAGAGAGGAAAGTAAACTGACCATGAATCAATATAGGTTAGAAGGATTTGTAGATCTGGTTGCCGAAAATACTAATAAATTTTATGCCGCAGTTGAGATGGGAGTGGATCTATCTTGCACAGCAGTATTTGGAAATGATGTAAATGATATCATGCTGTTAAAAAATGCTTATTTGCCATACATAGTGGGTTCCCAGCTAGACGCTCACGTTGATTTTCCTCATACTAAAGTAGAATCAGTTAGTGTTATTCAAAACGTAATATCAAAGTTAATTAAATCTTTTTAAGAGATCGACATCTATATTTCACATAACTCAGAAATTTGAGAAATAAATTTAGCGTTTCGATAAAAATCATGCTCGAACTCAGGAATAATTTTACAAATCGCGCCCAAATTATTCATTTTTTCAGATGAAGGAGCACAGTTATCTTTCTCACCAAATACTGTTATGGCGGGAATATTAATTTTTTTAGTTTCCATTCTCAATCTAGTTGAAGATATGCAAATAAGTTTTTTCAATGACAGCTTTCTTTCTTGATAACTTTTCTAAAGAATAGTACCACCAATACTAAACCCTATGCCAATATGAAAGACCCCTTTTCACAACTAAGAGATTCAACGGCATTCTCAATTCCAAAGGAAACGAACAACTTATGAATATTTTTTATATCATTGTCATTGCTAATTTTAGCCAATTTTAGGGAAGAATATATTTTTACTAAAAATCCTAGC
>JAFEDN010000439.1 GCA_018241585.1 Pseudomonadota bacterium
ATTTTTTGTTTCGATCTCCAAAAAAGTGAAACCACTTTGCATTTTAATTGCAACTTCCATCGAGGCTTGATTGCTATTTTCGCATCTAGTCATACATTATTCTCTCAAATTAACTAGGACATTCATAATGGATCAAATCCTTGGAAGAGTGATTATTTAATTGAGAAAGTGCGGTATCATTTAGCTAATTTCTTAATTTTTTCGCGTATTTTCTGCATGCAATCTTGATAATTTTTAGCGTGAAACAAGCCTGAACCGATGATACAAAAATCAGCTCCGGCTGAAACGACTTGATCAATATTCTCTAACTTGATACCGCCATCAATTCCCAGCATGGCTTTGGAACCTGAAGTAGAGATCAGTTGGCGTGCTGCTTTGACTTTCTCTAAACTGGCTTCAATAAAAGATTGTCCACCAAATCCCGGGTAGACTGACATCAGCAATAACAAGTCAATTTCTTTAATATAGTCTTCTACCATACAAAGCGATTTGTCAGGATTAACTGCCATTCCTGATTGCATACCATGCGCGTGAATATGCTTCAAACACTTTGGTATATCTTTGGCAGTTTCTGGATGGAACGTCAACAGGTTAGCTCCCGCTTTAGCAAAAGGCTCGATATAATCCTCAGGGTTGTCCACCATTAAATGCACATCTATCGGTGCTGTGATACCGGCTTGCCTTAAAGATTGGCATATTACTGAACCAAAACTCAGATTGGGAACAAAATGATGGTCCATGACATCAAAATGAATCCAATCTGCTCCGGCAGAGACCGCTTTTTCAATTTCCTCCCCCAGTTTGGCAAAATTAGCAGACAAAATTGAAGCTGAAATCTTGATATGATTATTGCTTTGAATCATTTTTCCGGTCTTCTCGTTGACTTAATTTAAATTCTAATCGGAAAATTCGTTGCTGTGCTCGTTCAACATCGTCTCTTAATACAGCTAATCGACTATAAAATTCTTCCGCTTGATCACGAGACGGCAATAGCTGCACTTCTTCTTGTGAGTATTCTCGGACATTTTCTAGTAACCCCCGCCAACTTCTTTTGCCCATTGCTACCAATTTTTTGGTTCGCCAAGTTATTTCATGGGCTGCAACGTCACCTACATATCGGGCGAGGTGTGCTTCCGGGTCTAGGTCAACCCGCTTTAAAATATCACGTATCTGTTC
>JAFEDN010000043.1 GCA_018241585.1 Pseudomonadota bacterium
CTCACATTAGCCGGATTAAAATTTGATTTTTATTTAGCACCTGATTCTGAAGCGCCTTCTGAAATGTTTTTTTATATTCCGGAGTATCACGCACTGTGTACCGCGGAAGACGCCACTCACACACTGCATAATATTTATTCTTTACGAGGAGCAAAAATTCGTGATGCATTAGCCTGGTCAAAATATTTAAATGAAGCTGCTTATTTGTGGGGAGGGAAGGCCGAAGTTTTATTCGCGCCTCATCATTGGCCGGTATGGGGGACGGACAATATCGTTTATCATTTAAAAATGCAGCGGGATTTGTACCGCTTCCTCAATGATCAAACACTCCGTTTGGCGAATCATGGATACACTATGGTGGAAATTGCTGAAATGATTAAATTGCCGAAATCACTCAGCCAATATTGGTCAAATCGAGGCTATTACGGTACTGTAAATCACGACGTTAAAGCAATTTACGTTCATTATTTGGGATTTTTTGATGGTAATCCGGCTACCCTCAATATTTTGCCCCCGGTAGAAGCGAGCAAACAATATGTGCGATATATGGGTGGCGCTGATGTAATTTTAAAGAAAGCACGGGCAGACTATAGAAAAGGAGACTACCGGTGGGTTGCCGAAGTATTAAATCATGTTGTTTTTGCCGATCCGAATAATCAAACTGCACGCAATCTGGAAGCGGACGCGTTAGAACAACTCGGCTATCAAGCGGAGTCCGGCCCCTGGCGTAATTTTTATCTCAGTGGTGCTAAAGAGTTGCGCGAGGGCGTTAAACCATTAAATGCGCCAAATACAGTCAGTCCCGATACAATCCGGGCAATGAGCCTTGATTTACTGTTTGATTATTTAGGTGTCAGGCTCAACAGTGATCAAGCAGGCGAGAAAAAAATAGTGTTTAATCTGGATTTTCCCGATACTAAACAAAAATATATGTTAGAACTAGAGCATGGAACACTCAATCATACAAAAGACATGCAGGCCAGAAATGCTGACGCCAGCATTACTTTGAATCGTGAAACATTGAATCGAATATTGCTAAAACAAAGAACCTTACAACAAGAAATTGACGCTGGGAATGTGAAGATTCAAGGAAATAAAGATAGTTTGATACAATTATTAGCTATGCTGGATAGTTTTAATTTATGGTTTAATATGGTAACGCCTCAGACCCACTGATTAAAGATCACTTAATCTATGCCAATAACTACAACAGCTAAATTTATCAAGGAAGGAGTATGTGCAATTTTAGTGTAAACGTGCCAGAAATTGATAGGAAATAAAGGAAGTTAATAATTTCACGACGGAACCTTGTGATCTTTTGGGAATTATGATTGGAGTAGAAAATTCCTGATAACGAAGGATCGGTGGAATCATTCTTAAGAGCAGGGTTAATGGACAATTTTTAAAGCTGGTTTCTCAGATTACGAGAAACAGCGTATCCGTAAACTTCAGTGACAATATTGCTGATACTGTAAATAAAAGGTGTGACTAAAATTCCGGTGGGGACTGTAAAACACGCAATTGAGATTAGGTCTTATGAATGGTAATACCGGATAGGATCATAAACATCATATAAAGCATGACCATACCTATAGATAATTATAACGGAAACCAAAATTTAAATTCTGATTTTTGGTCGGTTCTGAAATTTTTTGAAAATTAAATATTTTTAGGACCTTTCGTGTAAATAAAAATCCTGTTATGTGTTAATTGAATCCCTTTGTCTGTGGAGAAAAGTTTCTTGGCTGTTTCAACATGAGGCATATATCAATGATAGTTTTTCCTTGTCAAAAATGAGCAGAGAACCTATTTTTTTGCGACAGGATGGTCTTCTACCACTAATACCTTGATTTTTTTCATACCGTCCTTTAAATCGAGATAAGCTTTTTGATAATATATGCTTAAGCAAGTAAAAGCAAATTGACCGTTTAATTTTTAATCAGTGAATTTTTAACATTACAGTAAAAATCGCGTATCATTTTTTGCAATAGTGTTGGGTTAGTCTCTTCAAGGAATGAAAATGGCAATTTATATGTTCATACCAGGTATTCCAGGTTCAACTACTGCGAAAGGATATAATCAGTGGATTCCTTTATCTTCTGTCAATTCTGGTTTGGACGAGTAATAAACACTGTGTCTGGACGAACGGTTGACCGCATTTGATCTACCGCGCTGGGTACAGAAATGGAAATCACTAAACCTTTCGATCAAAGCTCGCCCTTATTATTCGACCAGGTTTGCGGAGGCCCTGCTATTCCCGAAGTGAAAATTGACGTTTGTCGTGCAGCGACAGATGGGTTAGTGACATACTTACAATATGTACTCAGCAATGTTTTTCTCAGTGAATATTCTGCATTTTGTGATACCGACAATGGTCATTCACATCAGGCGAAAAGTACAAGCAAAAACTCCAGAAGGGTTTAATTTATTCGTCGCTATAGTTTACGGCGAGGCTGCCGGCGTGCATCATGGCCATGAAGCAGCTTGGCAAGCCGTGGGTTCAGTCATCATAAATCGGATTCATTCAGGCATTTGGCATCGCTATCGTACTGCTGATGGTATCATTAAATATACGGGCTTTGATGCGCATCTCAATCCCAATTCTATTAATTGGGATCAAGTGAATTTAAACGATAAATTTATCAGAAATCATCAGCAATTTTTAAAGGCGTGGCGACGTTACACAATAACCAAAAAATAAATCACCATGATGCTATGAATAATAATGAACAAATATTATTAGGAAAGATGGAAAAAGCTTTGTATGGCATTTACTACGGAAAACCCACCATAATAGCTAACTACTATTATAGCCCACGGCCTATGCATGGAAAACAGCCGAGTTTCCTGTCCTCTTTAAAAAACCCTGAGCAATACAAGGTGTCTGTTCCTGGAGTTAAAAAAGAAGATTTTAAATTTTATTATATTTCCGCTAATGTTGAGAGATCGGCAAGAAAAAAATGAGAACTATAATTTTCCTTCTTAATTTACTGATATTGACTTCAGCTCATGCTGCTATAGTAAACTCTATGTTAATTAATGGGGCAGACTATAAGTTGCTACACATTGTTAGTAAAAATAATACTGGTTATGTTTACGCCGAAAATAACCAACACCAAAAAATCCTTATTTATAAGTCACCTCATCCTTATTCGCCTCATAGCGTTTTTAGTATCAATCAATTAGAAAATACAGAAATACTAGACATTATTTTTGAATGTGATACAAGCTTTTGTAGCCGTTTTTTAAATCGCCAAACTAACCAATTAAGCGACATTTATTATTATGCACTAGACTATGATGCTAAAAAAGATGTTATTGCTTATTATCTTAAAGATAAAAATATGCTAGTCATCAGTCGAGTGTTTAAAACTTGTAAAAAACCCTTAACTTATCTTACTAAGCTTGAAGAAGATTCTGAGTTTGGCATTAAAACAAAATTCTTGCCATCCGGTGAATTACAACTAGATTACACAACCCCTGATGGAAAAGATGTTATCAAAATCATTCATCCCAATTATAAAAAATTATTAAGTGGGTGTGGAGGCGTAAATTAATGGGATGATTGCTGCCAACTCTAGCAATGCGATGCTATTTTTTTTGTTTTAGAAACAAAATTTCCATTTTTTGCCCCCTTTTTTAGACATCAAAATGTCCATTTTACACGAAAATTATTGAAAGGGGTTAATGGGGTTGATCAATGTGTGGTGCGAATGCAACTTCACCCTCTATTTATCTTACATCAAGAACAAAACTAATGAAACGTTGTAGTACAAAGAGATGAGGATTATAAGTGCTTTAATTATCAAATGTTTGGTAGTTGATAGACTGAGTATTAGAAACCTCGCTTTCTAACAAACTAACTTGTGTCCTGTTTTGGGTTTTATGTTTATTCTGAAAGAAAGAGAAACAGCAAGAAGAATCATTAGAAGCCTTTGAGTATGATTTCTGTTCGACTAATTTCGATTCTAAAGACTGCAAATTCAGTTGATCCCGATTAAATTCCTCAGGATTAATACCTAAAAATTTTTTCTGCTGATTATCAAAAAGAGCAATACCTGTCATTAGCTCTTCCCCAGAAACCTGTTGTAAACGTTGACTGAGTAGTGAGGCTTTTAACAAAAGACGTTCGGCCAATTTATCATCTCCCTCTGGTCCAAATTTCGATATTAATTTTCTAATAATAACGTTAGAAAGGTTTAACAACGGTACAAAAGACATAATCTGCAGGGCAGGGAAGGCGTTGTATTGTAAAAAAGGACGAATATCATCCCAATAGTTATCATCAAAAACGGTGAGAATTAATTGCTGAGCGGTTCCATAAGAGAAAATCGATACAAAGATATTAATTATTAGAAGCAGGCTGAAAGTTTTAGGAAATAACTTAGCTTCCGGCGGCAATTTACCACTAAGATTGGTATTCCAGGAAATCAGATATTGATAAACGCTTTTTATAATATGTTCACCATAAAAAGCGCATAGTATTCCGGTCGAGTAAGCCGGCAAGAAGCCAGCTAAAATACTTTGAATGAGGGTGAGGCCCTCAGTAAGGCCGATATAAATTGGATTGGCTACCCAGCCGATGCAACCTAATACCATAAAAGCAGCTCCTGCAATTCCCACTCCTCGATTCAATTGACGAGATAAAGCATTACATAGGCACCAAAAACGTAAAACAGTCTCTTGCTCAGATTTGGTGAGTTGAGGGGCATCAACTAATCCAGCCAGAGTCATTAGACTGGCTTTTTGTTCGCCTAATAAATGCAAAGGGGAGCTAGCAGTTTCTGTTGAAGCCTTAGTAAGATGTTTGGTAACAATTTGCTCGGCAGCACTTGTAAAAAATTGACTAAGATGATCTTTATATTTTTGATAAATGAGTGATTTTTTATTGTATATAGTTAAATTGTTCCTTTTTTCTTCAGAAATTAAGGCTAATTTAAATTTTTTATAAGCGAATTCAAAGGGTAATGTTGGTAACCGGTAATACCAAAACGATGGAGTAAATATTAAATTCCATGATATAGCATGCAAGATAGTATTAGCGACCATAGAATGAGTCACAGTGATTGCTAAACATTCAGTAGATTCACAATTTGGTAGCGGGAAAAGATAAGTTGAAATTCCAAATGGAATCGAGCAAATGAGAGATCCCAATAATATTTTTAAGTATTTAAGTATGAGTTCTCTTTTTTTTGGCAAAATAATAAACCGCTCAAGCTCCTCCGGAACACTTGTTTCAATGACAACGAAATCAAAAAAATCATCTGTTGCTTTACTTAAGAACAAAATATTGCTGACAGGGTTGGTTACTGTCAAGCTATACTTTAGGAAGTTTGATTTATTTTGGGCATAAGTCCATGCATGGACGCCATGCGTATATTCCTGCGGAACCTCCCAATACTTCAAGAATAAAACTGATTGCTTCATTTCTTTTGAATTCAATAGGGTTGCCGTTTTTTTCTTTAATGAAGTAATCTATAATTTTTCTAAAACATTTTCTTTATATTCACTGACCTGGTGCATAGATTCAATTCCTTATGAAAAAATCGAAAAGATAAAATAACAAAATAGTTGCACAATGAGAAGAAGATAATTAATATAAAATTTGCCAAAAAATGAGATACAAGGAAGATTGTATGGAAAATAGACTCCCCTCTGTACAACAACGGTTTTGGATCGATTGGAAATTAGATACGCAAAAATCCTCCTACAATATGTCTTTTGAATATAAGATATATGGTAGCCTCGATTTGATGGCCTTGACCAAGGCTCTTAAATATTATGTCAGCGTAGTTAATCCATTTTGTTCTTCCAAATTTATTAAAAAAGACCATGATATTATTTCCATAGCTATTCCAGAACATATTTTGAACTTTCGGATTGAGGATGAATTTTTAGGAAAAGATAACCCTCTGAAGATGAGGGAGCGATTTTTCTTCGAACCTTTTGATTTAGAGAAAGGTCCTGTATATAGGTTTTTACTGATTAAAAGCAATGACTGCTATTTTTTGTTAGTATGTTTCCATCACATAGTACTGGATAATCAGACTTATTCTCGATTCTTGAAAAGTATTTCTCAATCATACCGTAATTTTTTATTGAATAAAAATGAGTTGCTTCCTTGTCAAGGTTCTTTGAAGGAATTTATAGAGCATGAGGATATCGCTATTAAGCAGATTGATTTGAATCTATGTCTGGAAGATTTTACAGCAGATAATTTATACGTACAGCTTTTTCCGGAAAGTTCCTCTCTTGAATCCCATTATTTGCTCAGTGGCAGGTCTTATACATTTGAAATAGATTCTTTTACATTTCAAAAATTACAATCGTTTCTTAAAAAAAATCATCTCAGTGTTTTTATGGTAATCATGGCGGCCTACGGCGTTTTGCTGAAATTTTATGGTAATTTATCCAGTGTTTCGATTAATTACCCCGTTCTACTAGTTCCGAAAGGGATTAATAATTTAAATGGATCATTTATTAATAACTTGTTGATGAGCTTTAGCTTTTCGAATGGGGAGACATTTGGTAGTTTGCTGGATCAAGTAAAAAAACATAGAAAAAATGCTAAAGCTTATCAATGGCTTACCTACCCAAAACTTATTGCCTATCTGCGCAATCAGAATCGAATTGGCGAGCATGATTTTGCCAATGTTTGTTTATCAGAATCATTAGGGATGTTACGAACAGAGGCTCCTGAATTTTACGGCGCGGAAGCTATTCCCCTTCCCTTAGAAACTTTTGAGCCGATGTTCGATCTTAGCTTTTGTTATGCAGTAACATCTAATCTTCTTTGCCAGATTGATTACGATTCAACTAAATTCGATCAAAGTTATATCAAAAAATTTAGCGAATATTTTGTCAAATTTTTAGATTATGTGATAGAAAATCCTGACGAACCGATAACGATAGAAATGATTTCTAAAAATATAGAATTGGTTAATCCGAGTAGTAAAATCAATATTTGGCCGGTGGAGTCTTCTTTAAATGAAACTTTTTCAAGGGTAGCAAATCAACAAAAAACTCGTCCAGCCTTGATATTTGAAGATAGATGTTATGATTATAAAACTTTAGAAGAACAAAGTAATCAATGGGCACATTTTCTACGCTTAAGTTTTAAACAACATTATGGCAGAGAAATAGAACCCGATACATTAATCGGTATCTGCGCCGAGAGAAATGAAAATATAATTATTGCTATTTTAGCTATCCTCAAAGCGGGAGCTGCATATGTTCCCATTGACCCACATTACCCCGAAGAGAGCATTCAGCACATTATCACTGATAGTAAAATGTCGTTAGTATTAACTCATCGCATCAATCCAGAACTGCTTAAAACTCAAAATCTAATTTATAAAATTCCAATGGAAGATCAATTGATGATAAGGCAGGTTCGATCCCAACCGACGACTCCACCTGAGATTAAAGTGAAGCCTCAACAATTAGCATATATTATATATACTTCCGGTTCTACAGGAAAGCCAAAGGGAGTGATGATTTCTCATGAAAATGTTATTCGTCTCTTTAAATCAACTGAAATGCTATATCAGTTTAGTGAAGATGACGTGTGGAGCTTATTTCATTCTTTTTCATTTGATTTTTCAGTTTGGGAAATGTGGGGCGCATTTTTCTATGGAGGTGTCGTTCAACTAGTTTCATATGAGTTAAGTCGAGACCCCAGAAAATTTTATCGATGGTTAAAAGATAAAGGTGTTACGATATTAAACCAAACCCCTTCGGCATTTAAAAAATTAGTTGATGAAGATAAAAACAGCTTAACGAAGCTTAATAAATTAAAATATATTATTTTTGGTGGTGAGCCAATTCAGAAAAAGAGTCTACAGATTTGGGCGGAAAAATATGGTTTAGATTTACCTAAGTTAATCAATATGTATGGAATTACTGAAACTACCGTACACGTTACCTTTAAGCAGCTCACTAAGCAGGATTTACAAAATTCAACCAGTAACATAGGAGTTCCATTAAATGATTTGGAAATTCTCATTTTAAACGAGCAGATGCAATTATGCCATCCCGAGATTCCTGGAGAAATTTATGTGGCTGGAGGGGGTTTAGCAAGAGGATATTTAAATCGTCCGCAATTAACTCAGGAACGCTTCATATCTAATCCATTCGGAACATCATTTAAACGAGTTGCACGTTTGTATAGGAGTGGTGATTTAGGTCGAAGAAAAATAGATGGCAGTATTGAATACTTTGGTAGAAAAGATTTTCAAATAAAGATACGGGGATTTCGCATTGAGTTAGGTGAGATAGAGTCGACCCTGCTCAAATATCCAGGAGTTTCTCAGGCTGTTGTTATGGTTAAACCAAGCAATAAAGAACTATTGCTCGCTTATTATAAAGTTGAAGAAGGCGTAGTGGTTGAAAAGTCAGAACTAAGGAAGTATTTAACTGCAAATTTGCCAGGTTACATGTGTCCGCATGAATTTCATGAATTATCAATTTTCCCAATCAATCATAACGGTAAAATGAATGTATCTGCTTTTCCTGCCTACATTATCAATCGACAAACAAGTATGGTAAATAAGTCGAATAAAGATGAATCTTCCAGTGCTATAAATGTAAAGAAAATTATTGCTGAAATTTGGTCGGAAATTTTGCAGATAAAAAACTTGAATCCGCACGATTCATTTTTTAATTTAGGGGGTGATTCTTTTTCTATTATTAGAGTGAGAGAGCAGCTTGAAAGCAATTTCAAGGTGAGCTTAAATATTGTAGACTTGTTTAAGTACACGACATTAAATAGTTTGACCGAATACATTGAATCCCTATTAGGAATTCCCTTTTCTAAGATAGATATTCCACATGACGTCAACAGTAAAACCTATCATGTTGATTCCAGGTCCAGGAATGACATAGCGGTCATTGGCATGGCTTGCCGTGTTCCAGGAGCTTTGGATAGTCAAGCTTTTTGGGAGCTGCTCATAAACGAAAGGTCAAGTATTCGTGATTTTTCCGTAGCAGAACTGATTGCTGATGGTTTTCGTGAAAATTTGATAACCCAACCCGGATTCGTCAAACGAGGATCAGTTTTGGAAGATGCCTATGCCTTTGACGCCCACTTTTTTGGATATTCAGTCAGAGAAGCAGAAATAATGGACCCGCAACAACGGCAATTTTTGGAGTGTGCCTGGGAAGCTTTAGAAAATAGTGGCAATATTCCTGAAAAATTTAAAGGTGAAATAGGTGTGTTTGCCAGCCAAGGGAAAAACTTTTATTTTTTAGAAAATGTTTTTAATTCTAGTTCATTAGCAGATACTGGTGAATACCAGGCAATGTTAGCTAACGAAAAAGATTTTTTAAGTACCAAAGTCTCTTTCAAATTAAACTTGACTGGGCCTAGCGTTAACGTTCAAACAGGTTGTTCGAGTTCCTTGGTAGCTATAGATTTAGCTAGACAGCATTTGCAAAGGAGAAGTTGTGATATGGCTCTAGCTGGAGGTGTCGCTCTTTTTTATAAAAAGGGGTATCAGTATCATCAAGGTATGATCGAATCTCCTGATGGGTATTGTCGAGCTTTTGATGAAAATGCCAAAGGCACGGTAGCGGGAAGCGGCGTAGGGGTGTTGGTTCTCAAAAGACTAGATGATGCAATAGTCGGTCAGGATACTATTTATGCAGTGCTTAAAGGTGGGGCAATAAATAACGATGGTGGTGCAAAAATGAATTTTACTGCACCCAGTATCAATGGACAGAGTGCGGTTATTGAGAAAGCCATTACCGATGCCGGAGTGACTCCGAGCGATGTGAGTTACATAGAGACCCATGGGACGGGCACATTATTGGGCGACCCTATCGAATGGGCTTCATTACACCATGTTTATGAAAAATATGTTGATAAACGAGAGTTTTGTACCTTGGGTGCGCTTAAAACTAACATTGGGCATACCGATGCAGCCGCAGGAGTTTTGGGATTCATTAAAGTGGTTCTTTCACTTAAGAATAAAATGATTCCAGCCACTTTAAATTTCAAATCCTTAAATTCGGAAATTGCACAATTTAATAAGTTATTTGGCGTGACCAATAAATCAATTCCATGGAATAATAATAGTAATATTCGCACGGCGGGTATCAGTTCATTTGGAATTGGCGGAACAAATGTACATCTAATATTGCAGGAATATAATCAAGATGTGACCGCGCCTAATTTAGAACCACAAGAATCAAGGATAATTCCATTTTCCGCGAAAAATAATGATTCGCTGATAAAATTAGCCCAAAAATTTCAAAATTTTATTGAACAATGTGACGTTTCTCAAATTGAAAATTTAGCATTTACCGCTCAGCATGGACGCATGGAATTTTCAAATAGAGGATATTTTTTAGTAAATTCAAATGGTGAAATTGTAAATTCTTCATGGGATAACAATATATTTGTGGAGGTTGCAGAAGTTATCTTTCATTATCCAGTTATATCATGTCAATCATTTTCAAAAATAAAAGTCTTATATGACAAGTATCCAATTTTTCAACAATTTTTTGACCAATGTTATCAGATTATTTTAGAAAAATTTAATTTGAATATAAAAGATGAAATTGGGGAATCACAGCAACTTGCTTCGTTCTCATTTCAATATGCCTTGTCGGGATTATTGAAAAGCTTTGGGGTTACACCAAACGCAATAGTGGCAAGTGGCAATGGTCCTATTTTGGCTGCAGTTTTATCTGGTGAAATGGAGTTTTCTTCAGCTATAGAGTTATTCACTTATCCTGAAAAAATAAAATCAATAAATATGATTGGACTCAAAAATTTAAAAATAATCTCTCCAGATTCAGGACAACTTGTTTCGGATTGGGCCCAAGCAGTACAATTCCCTGAAACTGATATTGAAATGCTAAAAAAGTTACCTGTTTTTAAAAATTTCAATATAGTTACAATAAATTTGATGCCTAAACATGAAATGGAAAACGCAGATATCAATCTTCTTGATTTACTTGGAAGACTTTGGAAAGCCGGTATATCTGTTTCATGGGGGAAATTAACTAAATTTTCACTCAATGCTAGAAAAATATCTATTCCTACTTATCAATATAATAAAAAAATATATAAAATTTCAAAACCGGCTGTACCTATTGTTGAAAATGCATGGCAAAATCAAGGTTCATCTCCAGAGGTTAGGTTAAAAGAATTATGGTGTAAGATTTTGGGAGTTTCTGCTGATGAAATTTCAGAATCGACTCATTTTGTGAGTTTAGGAGGCGATTCATTGTCAGCTATTCAACTTCTTGATCAAATTAAAAAAAATTTTTCGGTCGAATTATTGTTTGAGGAAATCGAATCAAATTATAATTTTCTAAAAATGTTAGATTTGATTAATTCTAAGCAAAAGATAATGAGCGAACACCATGTCAATCTATAAAACTACTATCAGTCAAAAATCACTTTGGTTTATTAATTCGCTTGGCGGTAAAGCCCGGTCTGCTTATAATGAATCATTGGTTTTCTCAATTAGTGGAATATTATCACTTGACGCATTAAATTGGGCTTTAGAAAAATTGCTCTGTAGGCACGAAATATTAAAAATATCCTTTGCAAAGGATAGTCAAGGAGAAATTTTTCAAATAATCAATGAGAATATTAAATTAGATATTAAAATTTTAGAAACTGATGAGGAACATATTCATTCGTTGTTACTAGAAACCATTGAGAAGCCTTTTGAGCTTGGTCAAGCGCCACTATTCCGAATCAATATTTATGCGCTAAACCCTGATTTCAATTATTTAGTAATTGTTCATCATCATATTATTACGGATGGGTTTTCTTCCGGTATCTTTCTTCAAGAATTAAGTTTTTTTTATAATAAATATTTAAAAAATGAAAAATTTGATGATTTGAATAAACCGAAATCGTATTTTGAACATACTGCTTTTGAAAATAGTCATTATCTGACTTTGGAATATCAGAAGAAAACTAAAGTATTGTCCGAAACTCTATCTGATTATCTTGGGATGAATTTTTTGACCACCTTGAAAAATAAACAAGATTTAGATATTTTTTCAGGAGATAGAGTTTATTTCCAGATAGAACAGAAAATGTACAGAAAGATAAAAGATTTTTGTAAAAATTATCAATTTACTCCATTTAATTTTCTTTTAACTGTGTATACTATTTTTCTAAGTAAATATATTCGCAGTCATGATCTGGTTATTGGAATTCCGTTTATGAATAGAAGTTCCGGCTTCGAACATACTTTGGGATTTTTTGTTAATAGCTTGCCTATGCGAGTAAAATTAAATCCAGATTCAAATTTTATAGAAACTGCCGGCTTTATTAAGAATCGTATTTATTCCCTTTTAGATAAGCAAAATGTGGCCTTAGATTCAATCACTTCCCAACATTCTTTATCTAGATTAATCCAAACGATGGCTGTATGGGCGGTTAATGAAAATAGTTTGCTGGATTTCCAAGGGGTAGAAATAAATTTTGAAAATAAATATTTCTCTAGGACATCTAAGTTTGACTTTTCCCTTTTTATGATAGAAAAAAATAAAGCTGAAGTGGATGCCTATTTCGAATTCAGAATTGATCTTTTTGATAAAGCATTGGTCGAGCAGTTAGCTAAAAGCTTTCAAATCTTAATTGAAAATATTCTTATTGATCCGAATATTTTTGTTACTAATTTAAGTATGTTGAATGAATCTGAGAAAATTTGGATGAAAAAGCATTTTTTTAAATCCAAATTGGACAGAGTCGTCATTAGTTCTTTGGGCGAGATTTTTTCTGAAACTGCTCAGCGATTTCCTGATCGAGTTAGTTTGGTGCTCGAAAATAAAAAAATTAATTATCTGACTCTTGAGCAAAAGAGTAATCAATGGGCTTGTTATATTCGAAAGAAGTACCGGCAGCTTTATAATATAGAAATGCCGTCAGACACACTGATAGCCTTATGTTTTGATAGAAATGAAGCAATGATCTTAGGCATTTTAGGGATTCTAAAAGCTGGTGGAGCATATG
>JAFEDN010000440.1 GCA_018241585.1 Pseudomonadota bacterium
ATTGGAATGCCGTAATCTGCTTAAATTCTCGACCGGATAAATCTTTGACCGTTCCTGCATGCAGCAGTAAATTTCTATCTTTCTTGATTAGTTCTTCTGCCTGATCCTGTTCCCCTTCGGCCACATAGTGCAGTAATTGCTGCAATTGGATCATCGATTTTTGATCTAACGGCCTTAGCGCTGGCTTGGGCGGCGCCATGAATGCGGGTTGTAAATTTCCTGATAAGGATGGTAAGGGCGTTAGTCTTTTCAATTCCTGCTCTTTCTTTGGCAGCGTCGGCGGTAGTTTATCTTTGGGTTCCACCGGCTGTCGCTGAATTTCTTTCTGTTCTTCTGCCCGGCGGCGGTCCAGCTCGGCTTGTCGTTTGGCTTGCTCTTCCGATTTCTTTTCCATTTCCAAAATTCGTTGCTTATCTTTTTCTTGCTCTAATTTCAGCCGCATCACCTCGTCCAGCAACTGCTTCATTTCAGCATCATTCGATTCCCCTTGGGCCGATTTTGGTGAGGACGGCGAACTCCTCTCTTTGAATAAAGATTTTTCATCTTGTCTACCTGTCTTGAGTAAACCATCCAGGTGTTGGGCCACCTTGTCCGCCGTCGGCCGCTTGGATGGCTCCTTATCCCAGCAGGATTCAATCAATTGTTTCAATTCTTTGGGTGTCTCTTCCGGCACCACCTCTTGTTCCCCGGCCTGTACCCAGCCCATGGCAATCATCGGCGTCGCCGCATCCGCAAACGGAATCTTCCGGCTCGTCAGCTCCCATAACACCATGCCCAAACTATAGATATCCGAGAAGACCGTGGCCTTGGCTCCGCGCTTGAATAATTCCGGCGCAGACCACAACACGGTTCCTTTAAATCCGCCCGCCGTCGTGCTCGCTGAACTAGTCTTTAACGTCGATAACCCAAAATCCGCCAGCTTCGCCCGGCCACTGCCATCCAGCAGCACATTCAGGCTTTTTAAATCCCGGTGCAATACACTGCGTTCATACAAATGATGCAAACCAGATGAATACTATCCATGAGATTGGAATTAAAAAACCAGCAAAAAGAAAAATAGCGACCGGCAATTCACTTTCATCAGGTTGCTGTGCCGGCCATTTGAGGCAAAATCCGGAGGGTTAGGGTTTTCCGAGCGTGAGCGCCAGGAGGGCGCGATCGCAGGCCCCATGGAT
>JAFEDN010000441.1 GCA_018241585.1 Pseudomonadota bacterium
CTTCACGAAATACTTCGGGCAGTACATAGTAACTCATACCAAAGCCCGTTGCTTTTTTAAATCTCGCACGGTAGAGCGTATGAGAGTTTTGGGTTTCTTCCCAGACGCTAAAGCGAGATTCGCCGTGCATTTCAAAAAACTTTCTGATATGCGCCAGAATAGCAAAATATTCTTAATTATCCGCGCCGCCGCGATAATCAATCCAGTCCTGAAAACATCGCACCATCGCTTGGTCGGCTTCGCCCGGCGGCCAAGTGGTAATGCCATAATGGGTGGCCAGCTCTCCGGCAGCAGCGATCAGGGCAAATCGTTCGCCTACCCGATAAAGTTGGCCGCCATATTGGGGCGGTAAATTTTTTTTGATAAACGCTGAGGAACGCTCTTTAATGGCGTGAGCCAGATCGCGCCATTCTGCGGGCTGGGTAATGCGTTCTAAAAAAGAAATGGCTGCGGTACCGTAATATCGAGCCGCCGCATCCATTAAGGTATAACTCAGTGCTGCACCGGACGCATAATCGTGTAAGACATCGAATAAGCCGAGACCTTGTCCAGCACCGGCAGGGATATCCACTAAACGCACGGTTTGCCCCGCCTTAATACGCTTACCGGATTCACTGATATGTTGCGCTAATAATAGGGGGCCTGATTCATACGAATAATAATTGGATCAATTTTTTGAGTAAGCATCGTTTAAAAAAGAAAAACAAAGATGCAATATGATAATAAGAAATATAGCTAAGCGTTTGACTAACTTATTGGGTTGGTAAAAATAGAGATTAAATTGCTACTGTAATAAAAAGGAAATTAGGAGTTCAAAAATGTTTCTTCTTAACTTCGTAAAAATTTTTGCAAATGATTATAACTTAGCTCGAATTTTTTCATCTTTAATATGATCACCGGCTCTACATAAGACATGTATTTTATAGGGAGACGCTACGGTTTCAGATTTCCAGGTGATGGGATCGTTTGTATGGCCTAAAGGTTTCAAAGTTTCAAGTAAATGAAGTTGAGTACTTTGATAAGCGGAACGATAAAAACGTCCACTGTAGAAAAAGTCGGTTACCGTAAATTTGGAATGGGTGGTATGATCCGTCAGCTCCAGTTTAACAACCTGGCCGTCCGCTAATTTCGGCTTACCCTGAATCAAAGCTTTTGGTTGGTTTTCCGAAAAA
>JAFEDN010000442.1 GCA_018241585.1 Pseudomonadota bacterium
AAACTCCATATCAGCATCTACAAAAGAGCGTTCAAGATATTATTTTAATGGGCAGTGGTGATCAAAAAATTACCTTTGATTATTTATCACCCACTCAAAAAGTTATTAAACGTGCTCACACTTTTGAAGGCGTGATTCCTAACATGCAACGCCGCTACCAAGAAACCGATTCCAACACCATACGGGAAGAATTAGCAAAATATCTAAGCACCAGCAATTGCACCTCCTGTGGGGGCGCGCGCTTAAAACTGGAAGCACGTAATGTTTTTCTTGAAGGGAAAAGTCTACCGGATATTACCGCTATGTCGATCGGTCAAAACTTACATTTCTTCAAAGAAATTAAATTAACTGGCAATAGAGCCGAAATTGCTGAAAAAATCTTTAAAGAAGTGAATGCTCGGCTACAGTTTCTGGTCAATGTCGGATTAGAATATTTAACACTCAATCGCAGCGCTGAAACCCTTTCTGGAGGAGAAGCGCAACGTATTCGCCTGGCAAGCCAAATTGGCTCTGGTTTAGTGGGAGTGATGTATATCTTAGATGAGCCCTCCATTGGGTTGCATCAAAGAGATAACAGCCGCTTGTTGAGTACTTTGATCCATTTACGCAATTTAGGGAATACTTTAATAGTTGTAGAACATGATGAAGAAGCAATATTAACTGCCGACCATGTGATTGACATGGGTCCCGGGGCCGGGGTTCACGGTGGCTTTGTGGTAGCAGAGGGATCACCGGAAGCAATCAAAAACAATAAAAATTCTTTAACTGGACAATACCTTTCTGGAAAAAAAACCATTGCAGTTCCTAAAAAAAGAATCGCCAATACTTGTAAGAAATTAATTACGATCAACGGCGCCACTTGCAATAATTTGAAGAATGTCAACGTTAGTATCCCCGTTGGCTTGATGACTTGCATCACCGGGGTGTCCGGCTCAGGAAAATCTAGCTTGATCAATGACACATTGTTTCCCTTAGCCGCTAAAGAATTGAATGGAGCTACTCCTGATTTTATCGGTCCTTACAAGGAAATCAATGGCTTAGAATATTTAGATAAGGTGGTCGATATTAATCAAAGTCCGATCGGCAGAACACCTCGCTCAAACCCCGCAACTTATACAGGGTTATTTACCCCAATTCGTGAACTATTTGCCATGACCCCCGAAGCACG
>JAFEDN010000443.1 GCA_018241585.1 Pseudomonadota bacterium
TATACCGCAGAAGATAATCAATTTATCGCTCAAATTTATGAACCTCCTTTACAGTATCACTTATTAAAAAGACCTTACACATTAATTCCTTTAACTGCCGCGACCATACCGGAAGTTCATTTCTACGATGCTCAAGGACATTTATTATCAAATCAGCCGGACCCAAGTAATGTCGCTTACAGCACTTATGATATTGTTTTAAAATCCGGAATATTTTATCAACCGCATCCTGCTTTTGCCCTGGATCAATCCGGACATTATCTTTATTTGAATCTTACTGAGCAGCAGTTAAAGAAAATTGATACCATGAATGACTTTGCAAAATCGGGCACACGCGAATTAATTGCCGACGACTATGTTTATGAGCTAAAAAGATTAGCAGACCCCCGAGTGCAATCGCCTATTTTCAGCTTGATGAGCAAACATATATTAGGTCTTGCAGACCTGGCAAAAACGTTGCAGCAAATACCGGATAAAAATTTTGATCTAAGAAATTACTCCCTGGCTGGCGCTAAAGTGATTGATCGTTATCATTATCAAATTACGGTGCAAGGTTTTTACCCTCAATTTATCTATTGGCTGGCAATGCCATTCTTTGCACCGATTCCTTGGGAAGCAGTGCAGTTTTATTCACAAAAAGGCATGGAAGCTAAAAATATTACTTTAGATTGGCAACCCATTGGCACTGGCGCTTATATGCTGACTGAAAATAATCCTAATAGAAAAATCATACTAAAACGCAACCCTAATTTTCATTCTGAGTTTTATCCAACCGAAGGAGCGCCTGGAGATCGGGAAAAAGGTTATTTACAAAATGCCGGTAAACCGTTGCCTATGATTGATCAAATTTATTTTACTTTGGACCGTGAGAGCATCCCTCGTTGGAATAAATTTATGCAAGGCTATTACGATACTGCAAGTGTCAGTTCAGATAGTTTTGACCAAGCAGTGCAGATTAACAGCCAAGGTCAAGCCGATTTAACACCAACTTTGCAAAAGAGAAAAATGCGCTTATCAGTCACTATAGAACCTGCCTTATTTTATATAGGATTTAACATGCTTGACCCTGTGGTAGGAGGGTACTCTCTCAAACAAGAAAAATTACGCCGGGCTTTGGCAATTGCCATTGATCAAGAAGAGTATATCCATATATTTCTCAATGGCAGAG
>JAFEDN010000444.1 GCA_018241585.1 Pseudomonadota bacterium
ATAGATTCTAGTCAAAGTAATTATGCACAATACATTGAAGAAGTAGCAAAAGTACTTAAGGAAATTGGGGCTGAACAAGTTCCTTGTCTGAAAGTTTTTAACAAGATTGATCTTCGTTCCGGCTTTATTCCTCGCATTACCCGTGGCGAAGATGGTAAGCCTACTGAAGTGTGGGTGTCTGCTCAAACAGGCGCTGGAATTGAACTACTGCAGGCTGCTTTAAGCGAGCGTTTGTCAGAAGAAGTGATTTACACTGAAGTGACTTTAAAATCAGAACAAGGAAAACTTCGAGCCGCCCTATATCAGTTGGGTGCAGTTTTATCAGAACAAATCGATTCGAATGGCCATCATCAACTACAAATTCGTTTACAGCGTTCTGATTATAAGCGGTTATTTCATCTGAAAAAATCACCTGAAGATAATGGCTGAGAGTTTTCGCATTAAAATTTAAACAGATAGGGATGCTGCTTTTGTCCATTGCAGTTGCCATCTTGTTAATATGCTCCAAATATTTAGGTAACTTCCCGTAGTTTGGATTGCTTATACTATTTTCTTGACCGGTGGGGCTTATTTAGGGTACTTTACTCATATCGTTTTCCTTTTAAGTTGAATGGAAAAATTGATAGGTCTGCGGTGTAGAGGATTGAGTCAAGCGCTATCTCCCAAACGGGATAGTGCGGAAAATATTTTCCCAGTGATATTGTTGCTTAATCTCTGTAATACTTAAGGACAGGCATAGCCACTACTAAATTACCGGGCTTTTACTGCCACATTCCTATCGCCGATGGATAATATCACTTAGGGAGAGAATCATGGCAAAAACACCTGCTCGATTGAATGATCAAACAAGTCACAGTTCACATGGTCAAGGAGTAGTGGTCGTTACCGAACCGACTACTACAACTTTTGAAGGTCTTCCTCCTGCTTGCGAAGGTGATCTGATGCAATACCCGGATGGATTTAATGGAGTGATTCCACCGGGCAATGCTTGTGTGGTAGTCAATGGCCGCCGTTTGGCTTTACAAGGAGATGGTGATAGTGCCAATGGCAATATCAGTACCTGCTCAAGCAACATACAAATAGAGGAGGGAGACCCCTACGTATTTATCGGCAATAATGTTTTCATAGGTCCTAATGTGATCATCGGGTCGAAGCG
>JAFEDN010000445.1 GCA_018241585.1 Pseudomonadota bacterium
GAATTTCGTTTTCAGAATAAGCGTGTTGTTGTTTATATTTCTCTATTGCAAAATCAATATGTGCTTTCTTTGATAGACTCAATGGCACAATAGGTTGGTCGCTTTCTTTGCCAAATTCTTTGAGATACTTAGCCTTGGTTTCTTCTGTTTGAGTCGTAAAGGGTTTGCCTGATGTCTTGGCTAACTCGGAAATAACTATTTTAGTTTCATTGATAATTTCTTGCTGGTCCGAAATTTTTGGCGAATTTTTACTCCCGCAAGCAAATAAAAATTTAGAAATACCTTGAGCATAAAGATCATTTTTAATGTTTTCCAAGGTGATTAAACGAGTTTCTTTTATAGCAATCCATTTTTCAACTGTTCCAGCATAACCATCACAATATTGAGCTGCCAGCAATTGCTCGGTTATCGGATTGCGATGTGTAGAGAAAAAGCATGTAAATGGAATATTCTGTTCTTCAGCGATCGCTTGGCAGAAATAAAATAAGGGCAGTAGATGCGGATTTAATTGACTGCCGTGTAAAGAAGTTCGAATGGTTGT
This sequence comes from Pseudomonadota bacterium, assembly GCA_018241585.1. Taxonomy (GTDB): domain Bacteria; phylum Pseudomonadota; class Gammaproteobacteria; order Coxiellales; family Coxiellaceae; genus JAFEDN01. Next base: position 542 of record JAFEDN010000445.1, read on the forward strand.
GTCATCTATATCAAAACTTATCAGTTTTCGCTCTTCAGTATCGCCATTTCCGGCATGGCGTGTTCCATCAGGATGCTCATCCGGTGGGCCATTGAAAACCTGATTTTTATCATAAGCTATTGATTTTTTTAAAATTTTTTGTTCTGTGTTTGTTTTTGATAATCTTCTCGACATGAAATTTACCTTTTATATCGTAATAAATGCTTATGGTAATTGCCGAACCTTATCAAATTATTAATTAAAGAATGGAAAAATCTAACCATTAGTGGCATGCTAAATTGATCGTGCTATTTTAGGCACGATTATGTGGTGAAGATTTCGCAATACAAGCGATTGAAGTGGCTTTCCTGAGGAGCCTGAACTTGTTTCAGAATTTAAGGAGGAAACCAAGCTATGAGCAGAGATATTCTGTAAAAGGAACCACTCTATCCGGCAAAAGATAGCCATAAGCAAATAAGTCCCAGCCAATAATTTGGTCATTTCCATCTACTAAGTAGGTTTTTTGTAACATCCTTTTGATAACATCAGGTCCCTTGGTAAAATCAATTGTCTTTACTATTTGGTCCAATGTTTCATCTAAAGTCAAAACGATTTTCGAATCTCTGCTCATAGCT
>JAFEDN010000446.1 GCA_018241585.1 Pseudomonadota bacterium
AGGAATCTCTGGATTATCCTCCGCGCCTTCAATTAAATCAGCTTGAATGCTGCCAGAAGCTGGGAGGGCTACTCCCGGTTGAACGAAATCTGGCTCATCAGTGTTTTTATTTTTATTGTCAGTAATAGAATCAGCCGGTATTGGGTTTAGAGCACGCAGCCCAATGTCGCCATCTTTATCCTCATTGTCATCGGTTACTATCTGAGCTGGAGTTAATAAAGGCTGCGCAGCACCATGCGGAGGTGTTGATGTGGCTATCAGTTCACGTTCCATGCGAATTTCTCCTATTTAAAGTCAGTTAATGTCGTGGTAACTTATCTTTGAATCGATAAAGATGCGGAAGCAAAGCATAATAAAGATGGCATCAATGCTGAATTTTCCCAATGGTAATAAAGAGTTCATAATCCATTCCATTTAATTTTTTCTCTCTTTGGGACCACTAAATAGGGTAATTTAATTCTCTGAAGATTGACAGTAATTTTGAAAACTACATGGAGAGAAAAGCCTGGATATGGACTCCTTAACCTAATAGAAGACTTGCTGATCTTTTTTCTGATGGTCTATTCTACTCTATTTTCTTAATGAAATCTTAAGAATTTTTTTATTTACAAATCGCGTTGTTCGACTACAATAGAGAGGTTCCCAACCTCGTGAAAATAAGGAAATGTCGCGATCGATTTATATTCTAAGGAAAGAGTAGGACAGGTGCTGAGAAAGGATGTTCATTATCGTAGCATTTTATACACCCTGCGAGATTGTTTTCCGCCATCTTTCTTTTACGAAATACATTTTCTTTTTTTTCAAAGTTAAAAGTGCTAACACGTCACCATTATTTATTTTTTATTTAACTACAAGGAGTACTGATATGTCAAAAGAACTCAATACAAGCGCCAGATCGGTGAATATTCAAATCCACCGGGTTTATAGCAAAAATCAGCAGATCGTGATTCAGGGATTGCCGGAAGACTGGAGCAAAGCGTGGAATCCGAAAATTGATTTGCGGGCCAATCCTCGCGTGCAGGAAATGGATAAAGAACGCACCGAAATAGTGTTGGCTCTGCAAATTAATGCCCAGCAAGAAGACAAACCAATCTTTGAAATTTACTTTGAACAAGCAGGTTTATTTACGATCACGACGGAAGATGCTCAACAAC
>JAFEDN010000447.1 GCA_018241585.1 Pseudomonadota bacterium
GTCTATTCTTTTGATTTATAAGGGATTTTGCCGATTTCGGCCTATTGGTTAAAAAATGAGCTGATTTAACAAAAATTTAACGCGAATTTTAACAAAATATTAACGCTTACAATTTAGGTGGCACTTTTCGGGGAAATGTGCGCGGAACCCCTATTTGTTTATTTTTCTAAATACATTCAAATATGTATCCGCTCATGAATTAATTCTTAGAAAAACTCATCGAGCATCAAATGAAACTGCAATTTATTCATATCAGGATTATCAATACCATATTTTTGAAAAAGCCGTTTCTGTAATGAAGGAGAAAACTCACCGAGGCAGTTCCATAGGATGGCAAGATCCTGGTATCGGTCTGCGATTCCGACTCGTCCAACATCAATACAACCTATTAATTTCCCCTCGTCAAAAATAAGGTTATCAAGTGAGAAATCACCATGAGTGACGACTGAATCCGGTGAGAATGGCAAAAGTTTATGCATTTCTTTCCAGACTTGTTCAACAGGCCAGCCATTACGCTCGTCATCAAAATCACTCGCATCAACCAAACCGTTATTCATTCGTGATTGCGCCTGAGCGAGACGAAATACGCGATCGCTGTTAAAAGGACAATTACAAACAGGAATCGAATGCAACCGGCGCAGGAACACTGCCAGCGCATCAACAATATTTTCACCTGAATCAGGATATTCTTCTAATACCTGGAATGCTGTTTTCCCGGGGATCGCAGTGGTGAGTAACCATGCATCATCAGGAGTACGGATAAAATGCTTGATGGTCGGAAGAGGCATAAATTCCGTCAGCCAGTTTAGTCTGACCATCTCATCTGTAACATCATTGGCAACGCTACCTTTGCCATGTTTCAGAAACAACTCTGGCGCATCGGGCTTCCCATACAATCGATAGATTGTCGCACCTGATTGCCCGACATTATCGCGAGCCCATTTATACCCATATAAATCAGCATCCATGTTGGAATTTAATCGCGGCCTAGAGCAAGACGTTTCCCGTTGAATATGGCTCATAACACCCCTTGTATTACTGTTTATGTAAGCAGACAGTTTTATTGTTCATGACCAAAATCCCTTAACGTGAGTTTTCGTTCCACTGAGCGTCAGACCCCGTAGAAAAGATCAAAGGATCTTCTTGAGATCC
>JAFEDN010000448.1 GCA_018241585.1 Pseudomonadota bacterium
GGGACGGCTACCGTTCGGTCGTTGCTGAAAAGTACCCCGTAGCTGAAGCACATCATTCATGGCTCTATGACTTTAACTCCCGGGATACTTGGCTCTTGGACACACCAGTTAATATTTCGATTTCGCGTACCGAAAATCCATCATCCTGCAGCTTCTTAAGATCGGCGGTATCTGATTTTACGGATTCGTAAAACTTCCTTAGATAGTCATATTCGTTCGACGAGTCGCTAAAGGCAATCGATGTTTTTATGATGTTCTTTAGCTCGCCCGGATAGGGTATGTGATCCATTGTTGCCACTATTTTCCTAAACAAGCGCATATTACGACCAGCAAATTTAAACTTCGAAAGTAATTCATTAAGGATCGATTCTGCCACATCAATCAGCTCGTCTCTAGAGTAGCGGTTAAAGTTTATGATTGAATCAAATCGTCGAGTTAAAGCCTTGTCAAACTGACCGAAAAGATTAGTGGTCGCTATTAGAACTACACCTTCAGCAAGACCATCTAGCCCCTTAAGAACGGAAGATGTAACCCTACCCATTTCTCTAAGGTCGTTTGAATTGACCCTGTCTAGTGCTATCGCATCTATTTCATCGAATAGAATTATTACCTTGTCTGGATCCGGCAGTGCGCGTATCTCTTGAAAAACTGCTGCTATATTCTTAGATGTTTGGCCTAGTTTGCTATCAATAACGCTATCGAAATCAACAGCGTATAAATCACGTTCCAAGATGCGTGCAATCTGCTTAACAGTCTCGGTTTTGCCTGTCCCCGGGTCGCCTTCAAACAAGAATTTGTTAATGCCGACGTTATGGCTTATTGAATTGATGATGCCTAGCACGTCATTTTTGATTAGTGTAGGCAGCGGTAGGGGGTCGCCAATCAGGCTAATCTTGCTGAAGTATGGTAAATCATAATCACTACTCTGTGGTACAAAAGTATTAGTACCCGACATCAGGGCCATTATATATTCTGCTAATTGAGGATCTCCGCTCTGATCAAAATACCGAGCTATGTTGTATGCTTCATTTCTGAAACCAGCTTCGTTATGTTCGGCATGAAATTTTATTAAATTCAATATGTCTTTTTTTTGCATTTGCTCCTTCATGCCCCTATGGTAACACGTTCCGGGACACAACTGCAAGATAGTGG
>JAFEDN010000449.1 GCA_018241585.1 Pseudomonadota bacterium
GTTGCACCTTTTGCTCCGCCGCGGGGAAAGGTAAACTCACTGACAGCGACTTACCTTCTGAGGGGACACGAGAGATTAAATTACCCTCTTGAAACACTTTTGGAGAGGATTTGTTTTCGGTGGGTGATCCGGGATTTTGTTGCGGTTTCATGAGACTCTCCTTATCTGAATGATTGCTCATCATGATGATTGTTTTTTTATGAGTTCGTAGGACTCAGCCATTATCCCTTAAACGCGCTTTACTGCTCAAGCAAAATAATTTTCGAAAATCAACCACAATATGTTCCAATAGCCTCATGGACGAAAAAGAACATTGCTGGACGGATTAATGGGCTTGTCCATGCATGATCATTGGAAGAAGCCCTCAGCTACCAAATGTTTTATATGGGTTATGCAATCAACACCCGAATTAAATGAGTCAAACCATCTAACCTTTCTTGATCTTTCTATTAAAATAGATAGACTATTCAAACTATGAAATTTGATTTATTGAAAACAGAGGGGGCTGCAAGGCGTTGCCGCTTAACGTTTCCGCGTGGGGTGCTAGATACGCCGGCGTTTATGCCTGTTGGCACGATTGCCACCGTCAAAGCATTAACTATGGCTGAAGTAAAAGCCAGCGGGGCTCAAATCCTGTTGGGAAATACTTTTCATCTAATGCTTCGTCCTGGTCCGGAAATTATTCGTGCCCATGGTGGATTGCATCAGTTTATGAATTGGCAAGGCCCAATTTTAACTGATTCGGGAGGTTTTCAGGTATTTAGCTTGGCTCAACTACGTAAATTATCAGAAGAGGGCGTGAAATTCCGTTCTCCCATCGATGGCCGGATGATTTTTTTAACACCAGAAAGCTCAATCGATATGCAACATGTTTTAGGCTCTGATATCGTCATGGTTTTTGACGAATGCACGCCTTATCCCGCTACGGAACAACAAGCTCTGGTATCGATGCAGCTAAGTTTACGTTGGGCTAAACGCAGTAAAGAAGCTCATGCCGGATCACCGCACGCATTATTTGGGATAGTGCAGGGTGGTATGTTTCCACATCTGCGCAGACAATCCTTGGAGGGATTACAATCTATTGGTTTTGATGGTTACGCCATTGGCGGATTATCAGTTGGTGAACCCAAAAATTTAATGTTTGAGACC
>JAFEDN010000044.1 GCA_018241585.1 Pseudomonadota bacterium
AGATTTTTTTTAATTTCATTTGGCAAATCTGATTGCAACAATTCACACAAAAGCAAAGCTCTTAATACTGTGGGGTCCTCACTTTTTTGCCCCAATTCATAAAAAGATTTTAAAGACTGGTTTGTTCCTGGATCTGGCATTTTAGTTAATGCTAAAGGCCATTTTAAAGCAGCCATCAGCTGTTGGGCATAGGTTAATTCTTTTTGAGGATGGATTTTAAATAAAATTTTAGCTATTTCTTGCTCGGCAGCGGTCGTTTTATAATCAGCAAGTTTCTCTAAACTGGACAACTTGGTGTCACTACTTAGAGCTTTGATATCCTTAGCAATATGATTAAAAAATAAATTCAAATCTTTGTTATAACTTAATTTGTCATAAAATTCTAATTGCTGCTGGATATTTTTTAACCATGCACTTTCTTTAGAAATTTGTGCGCAGTAAAAATATAATTCAGAAGAAAATTCAAAATTAAAATTTGCCAAAACATCTAGCGCCCTTGAACTTTGACACCATGCAATAAAGAGTAATCTGGCAACAAAAAACAGTTCCGGATGAGGTCTGGAACCTTGGCTAAATCCACCAAATACTTGCTCTAACAATTTCAATTTTTTATCTAGTTCTTGCTTTTCGAAAATAACTTCCATGTTAGATAAAGAGCAAGAGTCCACTAATAAAGAACCAGCTTTTTGCTCTTTCAGTTCCGCTATCGGGAGTGTTTCGGAAGGATTCCATCGTTCTATTTTTATTAATTGCGTATTAATAAAAATATCAATTTTAAATAAAACTACCAGCAATTCATCACGTTCAACCAGGCTAGGAATTTTAATAAGTTGCTCAACCCACTGACCGGCAACTTCCAAACGATCTAACCCGGTTAGCTTCCATAGATCAGCTTGATCGAATACTTCAAACTCCTCGATGGCTTGTTGAGGATTTTTGGCAATGATAGATTTACGATATTGATCAAAAAGAGTTAAGTAACTGATTATCACCTTTATTGCTTGACCTAACCGCTCACCCAACTTTTTATTTTTTAAAAATTCAGATTTACATAAAGACCGGTTAAGATTGGCAAGCGTTGTACCCTTATCCCTTGTTTCTGTATATTTATCGGTTTTCTCATCTTTCATGATGGCGCCAAATTCATTCGACCTAATCAAAAAATAAGGAAAAACATTATCAATACTGCAAAATTGACTCAAAGCATAATAGTAACCTTGTAAAACCATTTCAGGATGCTTACTTTCGGATAATTTTGTTGCCCAGAATTCAAGTTGATTCTTCGCTATCTCTCTTTCCTGGTGAATGACATCGTAAACTACTAACCCTTGGCGAATTGAATCAGTCAAAGCAGCAGATAAAGCCGGCATAGTGTACCGATCATAAATAATAAAACCTTTCAGAAGGGTACAACCCGGCTCTCGCATCAGCCATTGAAAAAAACGTGCTCCTTGATCGGTCTTTTCTTTTTGATATGCAGGAGATTGGACAGTATGTGGAAAATGCCAGGCAAATAATTGAGCTGGCAAAGGGTCTTTACCTTCCAGTAACAAAGCTAGTTCATCGGAATAGGCTTTTTCTTCATAATCTAGCGATTTAATTTCTTCTGAAAGGATACTTCCTCTTATAGGGTAGGCTAACGTACCTGAAACTTTGTTTTTATATTCTAAATAACGTACATGGTTTTGAGCAGATTGCCACTTTATTTCTTTATGTTGATTTTCAGTCGCTATTGCAGCAAATAAATTTTCACGAAGACCCAAAGAAATTTTATTGATATTAGTATCGGATATCCAATTGATCCATTGCTTACCAAAATCAGTGGTAACCAAAAAACAAAGTAATTTATTTATACTCGAACTATTTTGGTGGTTTACCGGAACAACTGACTCACCGCTTGATCTTGTATGTGCAATGAAATAAGCAATCCGATAACAAAAGAATTCAAAAGCTTCACTATTGGTTTGTTTCAATTGAGAGATTATTTCTGATAAAAAAGCGGAGCCCGCTTCAGACTCAAACAACTCATAACAAAAATAATAAATCCAATAAAAAGAATCGGTTTTTATTTTTTGAATAATAAACTCAACGCCTTTGGTTCTTTCATGCCGTGCATGTGAATCGTGACCGATTGCTTTATTATAAGTTTGAAAGCTTTGATTAAGCTTTTTAGCTAATTCTTTAATTTTTTTTAATTCAGTCTCTGTCCTAGCGCTATTTTTTTTAGCCGTTTCTTTTTTAAATTTAATCCAGTGTCTAACGGCTTTGTCAGAAAGTTTGCCATCCTCTACTAAATTCCTACAACATAAAATTTCAGCATGAGTTTGATTAGTAAAATGAGGCTGTAGTTTAGAGAAATCAGGTGCGGAAGGTTTCATAACAATACCCTTTTATATTTTGTCCGTTACGCGGATAGAAATTTCTTCCAAAATAACAAATTGGTTTTGAAAGTTCAAGGTTAAGGTCGGTCACTGAGCAGGATAGATCACAGAGGTTTGCGTATTAATACTCGTTTGATTATTTTTTAGTGTATAAATTACCCACAAGCCTATACAAGCCATCAATACTAAATAATAGGCGGAAGCCACCGGATAGATTTTTTCTGAAAGCACACTAAACATTAAAGGCGCAGTACCTCCAAAAATAGCATTCCCGGTATTATATGCAAAAGATATCCCACTGGAGCGGATCTGAGCAGGGCAATTCTCAACAAAAGTCACCAAATTATTGGCTTGTTCTAAAGAACTCAAAACAGTTGCTATTCCCAAACCAAAAAACAAGAGCAATAATGAATTTTGTTGCATTAGATAAAAACACGGAATCGACAAAAAAATCATCCCTATGGCCGTTATCATCAAAACCTTTCTACGGCCAAAATAATCACCTGCTACACCTGCAACCGGCAGCAATAATAGCATTAGCAATAAAAACACAGCTTGCGCACTCAAAGTTTTTAAAATAGCAATATGGTTATGAATGGCGAGGAAATTAGGTAAAAAACCGAAAAACATATAATAAAACGGCGCCCCTAAACAAGTTAGCCCAAATATTTGCAAAATAATTTTTGGGTTATAACGGACTGCATACCAAAAAGGCCGTTCATTGATTTTTTTACTTGCTTTTAGCTCGAGAAAAGTAGAGGTTTCCTGTAATTTCAGCCGGCTATACATAATAAACCAGCCGAAAATTCCACTACCAATAAAACAAAATCTCCAGCCTATATTTTTCACCACAGGCGAGGAAAACAAATTTAAAAAAATTAAAATTAAAGTTGCTAAAAAAAAGCCCAAGTTAGCTCCAGCGACAGCAAAGCTGGTTAGCAATCCTTTCTTATTAACCGGCGCAAATTCTCCTAAATAAATCACTGCACCTGTGTATTCACCACCCGCTGATAATCCGTGAATACAGCGTAATAGAAAGAAACAAACAGGCGCCATCCAACCTAACACTGAATAAGCAGGCAATAAACCCAAAGCCGCTGTGGAAATGCTAATAGCGAGTATAGAAAAGGTCAGAGATTTGGCGCGGCCAAGGCGGTCACCAATATGTCCGAAAAGAATGCCCCCCAAAGGACGGCAGATAAAGCCGGCAGCAAATACTTCAAAAGCAGACAGGCCCGGATCGAAACCCTTACCGGAAGGGAAAAAGTATTTTCCAATGATGGGTGCAAGGTAGATGAATAAACCAAAATCGAACCATTCAATTACATTGCCTAAACTAACAACGGCAAAGGTGCGTCCTTTCATCAAGGTATGTTAAACTGAAACATGAAGTATGTCTAGCAACTTTTGATTCGCTGTAATGACCAAAATTATTTGGTCAATACCAGTACTAGCGAAGCATAGGATTCACCAGGACCTATTGTGAAATGGATTTTTTTCATTTTTATTGGCTGTCTAACTTTAGCAGCTCACGCCGCTGAAAATAATTCGGTCGTGAGTTTATTTCCTAATGGAAAACCCTATGGTTATGTAGGTGAAACCTTGGCAGAATATCCTGCAATTAACTATGGAACCGGTCAACAAGCAGAAAGTATTAAAAGAGGTGAATATTTAGTAAAGCTGGGAGACTGTATCGGTTGCCATACAGAAAAAAATGGCAAACCATTCGCTGGAGGATTAGGGTCAGCAACACCTTTCGGAATTATTTATAGTCCCAACATTACTCCTGACATGAAAACCGGAATAGGGGCATGGACCAACCAACAATTCATCAAGACAGTCCGAGAAGGCATTGCTCCTCACCATAAATACCTCTATCCAGCGTTCCCTTATTATTACTACAATCGAATTAAAGACCAGGATTTATTGGATATTCGCGCTTATTTAAATGCCATTCCTGCTGTAGAAAAACCCAACAAAAAAAATCAAATGATTTTTCCTTTTGGCTGGCGATTCCTGCAAATTGGTTGGCGCATGCTCTTTTTTGATTTTCATAAAAAAGGCCCTTTTAAAGAAGACCCTGGTCACAACAGCGAATGGAATCGAGGCGCGTATTTAGTCAACGTTTTAGGACATTGTGACATGTGCCATACGCCCATGTATTACGTCATTTCCCGAAATATTGCTTTGGGGGCGCCTATTGTCAAATACCACCTCTCCGGATCATTTATTAGCGGTTTTTATGCTCCAAATATTACTCGCTTGTTTATTAACACTATTAGCGTTAAACAATTTTCGGATATTTTTTTAAAAGGTGTCCAACCAGAAGGAGGTCCTATAGAAGGGCCTATGAAGGAAGTGGTCTCTGATAGTTTACAATATGCAACCGCTTCTGATATCAAAAGTATGTACAGCTATTTGCAAACGGTTCCAAGCGGATTTCCAGCCAAACCCGCCAAAGGTAATCAACCTGCTAGTCCTGAAAAAATTTATCTACAATACTGCAAACAGTGTCACAACCAAGGGAAAGGCATTATTCCTGGAGCACCCAAGGTAGGAGACCAAGAAGCTTGGCAAACGCTAAATCGTGCTGGAATGAATCAATTATTGTGGTTTACCCTAAATGGATTAGCCGGTATGCCAATCAAAGGAACCTGCATGGATTGTACTCGCGAAGAATTAAAAAATACTATCCAATATATGATGGACCAAAGCATCCCTCCTGAAAAAAGAGGCCTACAATATGCTCCTAAACATCCTGATGGTCAAAAGATTTATCAACAATATTGTGCTGCATGTCATAGTAGCGCCACTGCTTCAGCTCCTCTTTTGGGAAATCAAACTGTTTGGAATGATCTTGCTAAAAAAGGATTAGATCAGTTAACGCTCAACACTTGGCATGGAACCAAGGGAATGCCGCCTAAAGGGGGTTGCGCCAATTGCAACTTAGCAGAAGTCAAAGCAGCTGTTAGCTACCTGTTGGATCAAAGTGTACCCAATAAGGACTACCAGCTATGGTAAATTCTTTACACCTGTTTTTTGCCAATATGCCGCTGGGAGTTACCCCATACAGCCATGGGATCCACCATCTGCACATGCTGGCTTTTTATATTTGTTTAGGGATCACAGCGGTAGTATCGATTTTTATTAGTTATTTTTTAATTAAATATAGAAAAAGACAAAATCTAGGGCAACAGGTATCGCCTGTTATTGCACTTGAAATTACTTGGGTAGTCGTGCCATTAATTTTATTGGTAATTATGGCCATCCCGGCCACCAAGCTACTGGCGCAAATAGACAGTCAAAAGCCCGCTGATTTAACTATCAAAGTCACTGGTTATCAATGGAGGTGGCAATACCAATACTTAGATCAAGGTATTCAATTTTTCAGCAATTTATCCACTCCCTTAGAACAAACATTAGGAACAGCACCTAAAGATCGCTGGTATTTATTAGAAGTTGATAAACCGCTGGTAATACCGGTCCATAAGAAAATTCGTTTCCTCATGACATCCAATGATGTGATTCATTCCTGGTGGGTGCCTGCTCTCGGTATCAAAAGAGACGCTATTCCTGGCTTCATTTATGAAGCTTGGGCACAAGTAGAACAGCCTGGTATTTACCGAGGACAATGTGCTGAACTCTGCGGTATCCACCATGCTTTTATGCCCATTGTGGTTGAAGCTAAAACTGAACAGGATTATGAAAAATGGCTTGCAGAAAATAAAGTCTCTACAAAAATGCCAGCGTTTACAGATGGAAAAAGCATTTTTCAAAATAGTTGTAGCCCTTGTCATCGACTAAACGGCACCGGCAGACCACCTTATATACCAGCTCTTCAAGGCAGCCCTTTAACAGTCGGCGCAGTCAGCAATCACATTGATGTGGTGCTGAATGGCCGGGTAAAAAAAGGGATGCCCGCTTTTGCAGATCAACTTACCGATCAACAAATTGCCGCTGTTATTACCTATGAGCGAAATAGTTGGGGGAATAATGATAAGCTCAAATATGGTGAGCAAGCAGGGGGTGTTGTTCAAACCGAAGATGTCAGCAGAGTTCATAATAATGAACCAGTGCATGGCTGAGCAATTTAAGCACCCGTGGCGTAGCAGAAAAATCTCACAATCCATGGAATAAATTGCAACAAGGATAATTATGAAAAATTTTTTAATTAAGATGTGGAATTTTAGCAAACGCTGGCTTTTCACTACCAGCCATAAAGACATTGGCACTTTGTACTTACTTTTTTCATTGTTGATGTTATTTGTAGGCGGCGCTTTTGCTGAATTGATTCGGACTCAATTGTCTCACCCCGGAAATCAATTTTTAGAGCCTAATACCTACAATGAAATGGTAACACTCCATGGATTAGTGATGATTTTTGGAGCAATTGTCCCTGCATTAGTAGGAATCGCCAATTGGCAAATACCATTACAAATCGGCGCGCCCGATATGGCTTTACCTAGACTCAATAATTGGAGCTTCTGGCTGTTGCCATTTGGTTTCGCTATCTTACTAAGCACTTTAATCATGCCGGGATCAGCCCCAAATTTTGGATGGACTTTTTATGCCCCTTTATCTACTTATTATGGACCACCCAGCACCGATTATATGATTTTTGCTATTCATATTTTTGGAATTTCATCAATACTTTCCTCGATCAACATCATCACTACTATCATCAATATGCGCCAACCCAGTATGCGCTGGAAAGACCTGCCGATTTTTTGCTGGTCATGGTTTATTAATTCTTACTTGCTAATCGGTATTATGCCGGTGTTAGCAGGAACCGTAACCATGGTATTAACAGATAGGCATTTCAATACTAGTTTTTTCAATCCTGCCGGCGGCGGCGATCCGCTAATGTTTCAACACTTATTTTGGTTCTTCGGTCATCCTGAAGTTTACGTAATGATTTTACCAGCCTTCGGCGTGATTTCAGAAGTAGTTACCACATTTTCTAGAAAAAATTTATACGGAAAAATGGGCATGATTTACGCTTTAATTGTTATCGCCTTTTTATCCTACATTGTTTGGGCCCATCACATGTTTACTACGGGTATCCCGCTCGCCTCTCAACTTTTCTTTATGTATGCTTCTATGTTGATTGCTGTTCCTACCGGCGTAAAAATTTTTAATTGGACCGCAACTTTATATAAAGGCGCCGTGACTTTTGAGACGCCCATGTTATTTGCGATTGCATTTTTGTTTTTATTCACAATTGGCGGCTGTACCGGAGTGATGGTCGCGTTAGTGCCTAGCGATTTTCAGTATCAAGATACTTATTTTATAGTGGCGCATCTTCATTATGTTTTGGTGTCCGGGACTTTGTTTGCGATTTTTGCCGGAGTTTATTTATGGATTCCTAAGTGGACCGGTTATCGGTACAACGAAACAGTGGCTAAATGGCATTTTTGGTTATCGGCAATTTCCATGAATGTTACTTTTTTTCCCATGCATTTTTTAGGTTTGGCAGGGATGCCAAGAAGAATCGCAGATTACGCTCTGCAATTCAGCGATCTTAATTTTATTGCATCGATTGGGGCGTTTATCTTAGGATTAGCGCAACTATTGTTTCTCTATAATCTTTATTACTGTATTTTTAAAAAAGGAATACCAGTGCAAGGGCAAATATGGGAAGGAGCTACTGGCCTAGAATGGCAATGAATCAGAAAAAATCGCTATTTTTCCAACCTGTGCCGGAATCTTATCACCTGGCAAAATAATACCGGCTAAATTTAGCGGATCAACAGCAGAAACCGAATAGCTATCAACCATCGACTTGTGCTTAATCTGTCTTAGTGAAGCAACTACATAAGGCAAAGCAAATTGCTCTCCTAAAAAACCACTAATAAATCTTCCGGCTCTAATTTCGCCCCGCGCCTCTAAGCGTCTTAAAGTAGGTAGCAATTGTCCCCAAGGCACGCAATTGGATTCTCTTGCTAAAAGATTTTTAAAGATCACCCCATATCTTTTGAGTAAACACCAACACCAAAATTCTTTGCGTTGTTCTTCGTCTATATCGCTTGGAATTGACAGCAGCGACCATCGTCCGATACTAAAACTAGCTCTAGCCCACTTGCCTTTTTTACCACTACGGCGTTGCGGATCAATCAAAGCCCGTAAATTATCGAAGCTATCAGCCGTCACCAAGCCAGCAGCCACCAGTTCCCATAAACCAGATTCAACTTCTGATTTAAGATGATTGATCCCTCGTTCTATATCTCCAAAAAAACAAGCACCTCTTTGCTGCAAAAAAGTTAGGATTTGTTGAGCGATATGGCTCAAAGAGTTTAAGATTTCTCCGAATGAAGATTTTTGTAAAGCCGATTGTGGAAATTGTTCGCGAATAAAAAAAGTAATTGGCGAAATGCTATTGGCAATGATTCGTTTGCCTGCTTTTTCAGCCGGATGAGCTGAACAACGTCCCCAACCAATCACTCCAGTTAAGCACAGCCGGTCCAATAAAGCCGGATCATAATTCCTGATTCTTTTTGCTAGAATCTCTTGCTCCCAAGATTTAGCAGGAAGTTCAAATCCCTGTAATTGCCGGATGATTTCTACTAAACCGGATTCGCCTGCAAGTTGTGTGTTAGCAGCCACATGCTGCCACTGCAATAGCCATTGCATATATTGAATAGCGGTTACCGGTTCAATCTGTTTGCGTAGCTTATCTAAAGTTAAGCGATGAATTCTGGCTAGCAATCTCCGTTCACACCATTGCAAGTCAGCATCGGACAGTTTTTTAAATTGTCCTCTGATAATTACACCCATCGTTTCTAATTTAAGTAAAGCCAGGTCTACTTGCTCCAGAGGTAGCGCCAATTGGGTAGCTAATTCTTTAGCGGTCACCGGGCCGCTATGAAACATCCATCCTTGCAGCATTTTAACCAAAGCAGGTAAAAACTCGTCCGTTTCCAGTTGCAGATACAGGGCGGAAAAAATGTCGGCTTGTTCCTGCGCCCACCATAATTCTATTCCTTGGCAGAAGTTGACTCTCGCTCGGCCTTGAGAACATAAATCATTAAAGTAATGCCGAAATTGTTCTTGGGCCGGAAAAGCAATCAAAGTTTGCAAAGCATCATGCAACTCCTCCCGATTGCCAATCACCGGCCATGCTTGTTCCTGCACTTCGACAATAGCTATAGGGTCTAAATTCGAAGCAATTGCTCCTAAAGATTCAGGCAAAATACGCCGTAATTCCACAGCGCGGGCTCGCCGTTCTTCTAATGGCGCATCATCTAAAAAAGCATAGGGATTAGCATTTAAAATCTCATGGGCAAATACCGAGGGTGCAGGGGTATCGATCGCTAAGCATTGAATATTACCATTGATAATTTTGTTCAAAACAGCTTGTAAACCTTGTAGATCTAATGCTTCTGCTAAGCAATCTTTAATCACTTCATTAATTAAAGGATGATCCGGCAGTTCAAGGTCCTTTCCCGCTAAGTTATCCTGACAAGCAGCAGCTTCAGGAAAAACCGCGGCCAATAAATCGTCCGATAAAATTCGTAGAATATTTAAAGGGATTTTTTTACCATTGCGAAAACGCAATAAAGCTAAAGCGCGCATTGCGTCCCAACGCCAACGAGTTTTAAACAAAGGGGATTGTAACACCGCTTGCACCAGCACCTGTTGCAAGCTGTTCGGATGCAGAAACCGGAATACGTCTGCCAATGGAAAACTGTGTTGTTCTGCCAAGGCAATGTTTAAACCATTGTCTGTGGCGGCTGCTTGCAACTCAAAATTAAAAGACCGGCAAAAACATTTTCTCAGCGCCAGCCCCCAAGCTTTATTGATGCGTGCACCAAAAGGAGCATGGATTATCAGTTGCATCCCTCCTCCTTCATCAAAGAACCGCTCAGCTATGATGGTATTTTGACTTGGCACAGCTCCTAAAGCCGCATGCCCGGTAATAAAATATTCTATCAGCTGTTCCGCCGCCGCATCGCCTACTAGACATTGCTGTTTTAACCAGGATATTGCGGCTGCTTTCTGCTGGGGACTGACCGGCAAAGGACGTAAACGATCAATGAGCTCAGTTCGTAATTGGGAAACTTGCACAGACAACTCATCGGTTCTGGCCGGCGCTTCTCCTAACCAAAACGGCACACTAGGTGGCGCGCCTTTGGCGTCAGTGACAATGACTCGCCCTAAACTTTCGATCCTTTGAATTTGCCAGGAAGTACTGCCCAGCAAAATAATATCCCCGCGGTTACTTTCAATGGCAAAATCTTCATCTAAGGTTCCAACCACCGTTGCTTCTGGATCAGAAACCACGGTAAATAAGCCATTTTCCGGGATCGCTCCTCCGCTAGTTATGGCTGCTAAGCGAGCGCCTCTGCGGGCACGCACTATGCCGTTGACACCATCACGGTGCAAATAAGCACTATAACGTCCCCGAGAACCTGCTATGCCTTCTGATAATACCGCAATCATTGCATTGAAAATTTCTAAAGATAAATCTCCGTAGTGATAAGCCTGCTTGATCAAATGAAATAAATCTGGTTCGCGCCATTCACCTGTGGCGCAGAGAGCTATGATTTGCTGCATGGCAATGTCGATCGGCTGTTTGGGGATAACTAGCTGATCTAAATTTCCCTGTTGAATAGCAGCGGCTAAAGCACTGCATTCTACTAATTCATCGCGAGTAGTTGCAAAAAGCCGCCCTTTGGGAATAGCCCCAAGCCAGTGACCCGCTCGGCCTATTCGTTGTAGCGCTACCGCTATCGACCGGGGAGAACCTAATTGACAGACTAAATCGATCATCCCGATATCAATGCCTAGTTCTAGTGAGGCAGTAGCCACCAGCACGTTGAGCTCACCTTTTTTAAGTTTAGCTTCAGCGGCTAACCGTAACTTTCTGGAGAGACTGCCATGATGAGCAGCTACTTTATCTTCACCAATGCGTTTTGCTAAATGATGGGCGGCCCGTTCAGCTAACCTGCGCGTATTAACAAATACCAAAATAGCACGATTTTCAGCAGCCATTTCAGCAATGCGATCATATACCTCATCCCACATTTCATTCGAAGCGACTGCGCCTAAAATTTGTTTGGGAATCTCAACTTTTAAATCTAAAGTACGTAAATGACCTATATTGACAATAACTGGCGCGGGCCGGTTATTGCCGGCCAAAAATCGTCCTATGATTTCAAT
The DNA here is from genome assembly GCA_018241585.1 of Pseudomonadota bacterium. Taxonomy (GTDB): domain Bacteria; phylum Pseudomonadota; class Gammaproteobacteria; order Coxiellales; family Coxiellaceae; genus JAFEDN01. The sequence goes on from JAFEDN010000044.1 coordinate 11,541, forward strand.
CGGCTTTTGTGTGGCTGATAAGCCGATGCGCACCAAAGGCAATCGGCAAAGCGCTTGTAAGCGTTCTAAGGATAAAGTCAGATGCGCACCCCTTTTATCCCCTGCTAAAGCATGAATTTCATCGATAATTACAGTGTGAACGTCAGTTAAAAACTGCCTGCTTTTTTCAGCCGTCAATAGAATGTACAAAGACTCAGGAGTAGTCACTAGAATATGCGGCGGCTTTTTGAGCATAGCTTGCCGCTCTTTCATGGGAGTATCGCCGGTTCGAACTGCTACAGATATCTCCTGCATGGTAAAACCCCGCTGCAACGCTAAAGCAGTAATCTCAGCCAGCGGCTCAGAAAGATTCTTTTGAACATCGTTTCCTAAGGCTTTGAGCGGTGAAATATAAATTACCCTGGGACGAGGTAACAATTGATTGGATAATGCCTGGCGCACCAACTGTTCGATAGCAATTAAAAAACCGGCCAGCGTTTTACCCGATCCGGTAGGGGCAGAAATCAGAGTGGTTTTCCCGGCCAAGATAGACGGCCAACCTTGTTTTTGAGGCTCGGTGGGTTGTCCGAATTTTTGCAAAAACCAATCACGAACGAGTGGCTGAGCCCAGTTTAAATCATTCATTTAGCAAATATTTTAATCTAAATTTATTAATATATAATTAATTCTTACTTCTTTTGTAATTTTAACCGGCCCCTTTACAGGGTAAACTCACAGTTGTATTGGAGAAAAATGACAATGCAGCCCTTACATGCCAAATTAAAACAAGGGGGGCGTTTAATTATCCCGGCAGCCTATAGGAAGGCGCTCAATTTACATACTGGTGATGAACTCATCATGCGGATTGAGGATGGAGAGCTAAGGCTGTTCCGGCAATCTCAGGCATTACAACGTATACATAACGCTGTTAAAAAACGTATGGCTCAGAAAATCAATCATACCAGCAGCTCCCGCTGAAGCGTGAGCTGCTTCCTGGTTTGGATACTGAGCTCCGG
>JAFEDN010000450.1 GCA_018241585.1 Pseudomonadota bacterium
AATTCGATTACACACTGCTAATAGCTATTTACCACCCGTAGAGTACGAATGGCGACTTCAAGCCGTTTAAAAAATGTGTCCGGAGAAGTGTTGACATACCAGTTAACCGGTGAAAGTATATCAGTAGAAAAAGTCAGTGGTAATCAAGTCGTTGATTGCAAAAAATTTTGCCGGAACTGAGGGGTCACGATTTTGGAATTTTGTATCAACATACAAAATTGTGAAGAGCGCCCTTGTTAAAAAACAAAAGATTACAGTGAATTTGCCTAGATTCTATTTAAGCTGTTATAATCCGCGTTGGTGCTAGGGTTCGAGGATTCAGTTCTTCGGATTTTTGATCAATAGGAGTAAGCGTAGGTCCTAGTTTTAAGGAGAGATATAAAATGCCAAGTATTTTAATAACTGGAGCCAATAGAGGACTTGGCTTGGAAATGACCAAACAATATTTGCAAGATGGATGGCAAGTGATTGCTTGTTGCCGGTCACCGAGTAAAGCTTCTGAATTAATCGACTTAGAAAGTGAAGCAAAAGAACAATTACGTATCTTAGAACTAGATGTTAACGATGCCAATGCTATTTCAAGCCTTCCATCCCGTGTCCAAAATCAACCAATCGATGTACTTATTAATAATGCAGGAATACTGAAAACTTTAAACAAGGATTCTGATTCTATTTCTCCTGAAGCCTGGCTAGAAAGCTTCCGAGTTAATACAATTGCCCCGGCTCTTATTGCAAAATCGTTGTCTGGACTTATTGCCGCCGGACAACAAAAGATTATTGTTAATCTGAGCAGCCAACTTGGGAGTATCAGTTTAGCCTCTGATCTAACTTATCTTTTGTATGGATCGAGTAAAGCAGCATTAAACTATGTCACAAAAAGTTTGGCTGTTGAATTAAAATCAAGCGGCATCATTGTGATATCCATTCATCCAGGCTGGGCAAAAACAGATATGGGTGGTAAGAATGCACAGTTAATGCCTGCTGAAAGTGTGGCAGGCATACGGAAAGTGTTAAAAAGTCTTACTCTCAAGCAGAGCGGCGCTTTCTATGACTACAGCGGAAAAATAATTCCTTATTAACATCCATAAGGGGTCAAATCCTGATGACTCCCCCCATCTATCCATTAAAAATCAATAAGATGCAGGA
>JAFEDN010000451.1 GCA_018241585.1 Pseudomonadota bacterium
GATATTATTCAATATATTTACACTACGTTAAGTTCTATTCCAGGAGTTTTGCTGATTTCGGCGTCAGTTTTAGTGCTGCAAGTTTATATTGCTAAAAATTCTGGTCATTATAATACCTTGGCGCAAAGAGCCGATCTGCGTTTATTAGCATTATGTTTTATTCTGGCAATTACCGGCTGGTCTGATTTATGCCGGTATTTAAGAGCAGAGACTTTAAAACTCAGGGAATTAGAATTTATCCAGGCAGCGAAAACATTGGGGGTGAGAAATTTTAATATGGTAATACGTCACATTATACCTAATGTTTTTCACATTTTATTGATCACACTGGTTTTAGATTTCAGTACTTTGGTGTTAGCTGAAGCGGTGCTATCTTATGTGGGCGTGGGAGTGGACCCGACTACCATTAGCTGGGGCAATATGATTAATTCCTCACGGTTAGAACTGGCCAGGGAGCCGCTGGTGTGGTGGCCGTTGATCGCGGCATTAATTAGTATGTTTGGATTAGTGTTGTCTGCCAACATTTTTGCTGACGCCGTTCGCGATGCATTCGATCCGTGGTTGGTTCTATGACCAAGTTATTGGAAATTGAAAATTTAACCATTCGAATTCAACAGCACCGGCATGTTGTCAAAGACCTTAGTTTTGCCATCGCATCTGGACAATGTGTCAGTTTGGTTGGTGAATCGGGTAGCGGTAAAACCTTAACTGCTCTGGCTATTATGCAGTTATTACCTGAGAATGCACTGGTGAGCTCTGCCAGTAAAATTCATTATCAAGGCCAGGATTTACTCAGCTACTCAGAAAGACGCATGCGCCAGGTTCGCGGCAACAAAATTGCTATTGTGTTTCAAGATGCTATGGCGGCGTTTAATCCGGTGCTGACTGTGGGTAAACAAATATCGGAAAGTTTGCGGTTACATCAAGCAATAAGTTATGCCCAAGTGCAACAACAATCCATTGATTTATTGCACGAAGTAGGCATTGCTAATCCGAAACTTTGTCTTCGATTATATCCTCATGAATTATCCGGCGGTATGCGTCAGAGAGCCATGATTGCAATGGCTTTAAGCGGCAATCCACAACTACTGATTGCAGACGAGCCGACCACTGCATTAGATGTAACGCTGCAAGCACAAATC
>JAFEDN010000452.1 GCA_018241585.1 Pseudomonadota bacterium
GGCTTCTAAGTGGGGTATCTGGGCGCGTAATAGTCGGCATTGTTCCCAGAGTAAGGATAATAATTGATCCTTCTCTGAGTCCGTTAATTTTGATAATTCAGGTAGCTCATCCATAGCAGGCTGAGTATCTCATTAATTCATGAGCATGTCATTGATTTCTTTACAGTTAACCAAGCTCGATTCATAACGGATGGGAAAGGGGCTGAATAGTTACCTATTTTCTGTTTCAGCCTTTAATAGATTGATATATAATGAATTTTTAAAGAATGGCAAATTTTTTAATAAAGTAGTCTTACCCGTACTCCTGGGGCCAAATAAGAAAAAATTTTCATCTTCTGGCAATTGCAAAAGCCGAGGAATCATAGTTTACCCGACAAAATCAAATATAGATTTTGATATTGTACGCCATTTTCAAACTAAATGAAAGAAATTGTCGTCTCAAAATGGCGCTCACCTAATTGCGAAATCATTGATAGGTTCTTTTTTGAACTAGATTCGCTAATTTAGAAATCTGTAGACCAGGACTTATTTTTATTAAAAAAAGAATTAAAACTGAAATAACAGTGATACCAGCTAATATTACAAACAAATAAACATATCTTTTCAATTCTGCTGAGGTAACAGATAGCTCAAAAATAGTTTTGGAAAAAATCATAGCTAAGTAGTTGCCTAGACTTCTGGAAATAAAAAAATAACCAAATCCAATGCCAACCATATTATAAGGGATTACCTGAGCTAGATAATTGTAACAGGTAGGAATAAATATAAATTCGCTTAAGCTAACAAAGAGGTAAAATAAAACCAGCCCAAATAGGCTGACTTTGCCGCTTTCATTAAAATAGCTGAATGCCGCCAAAACAAAGAAAGCTATCGCTAAAAATAGCAACGCGGTGCATAATTTTTTGAAGCTGGAACAATTGGCTAAATAATTTGAAATAAAAGACCAACTTTTACCCAATAAGAAAAACAAAATAATAATAATCGGTTGCAAAGTGAGCAGCCATTGCGAAGGTACTTTTATACCCTTTATTTCATTAGTGGCATAATGATTAATCAATAAAACAATTGACCCATTAAGTTGGGCAAAGCTAATGAAAAATAAAATGCACATTAAGTTTATCACTAATATTTTTGTTTG
>JAFEDN010000453.1 GCA_018241585.1 Pseudomonadota bacterium
TACTTCTATATCCTATTGTTTATTAATCAATTATCTCTTAAGTAAGTGCCATTGGGGTCAGACATAACCAATTTAAAATGTTATTTCATTGTTTTAAATTATTTTTTTAATGTCACCGTCATCAGTGACACGTTAGATTATTACATCAAAACAAGGGCAATGAAATCACTGTTTAATCCATCATTTCACTGCAGATACGGTTTCTACCTCTTCATTTGAAAGATACTTAGGAAAACCCCACGGTAGTAGAGTTTAAATTAATGTTGAAAGAATTACACAAATCTCATCTTTCTGTTTCTAAGGATTGACCTCCTAGATAGGATTCTGATAACTTCCTCATTAAGTGTTATGCTAAATTTCAAAAAATCTTTTGCTTATAGCCTCGATTATCAAACTTTGGATTTGCGCAAACATCCTGAATTGTATCGGGTTGGCAAAGGCGAACAGGGTGTTCTATTGGTGCAACCTTATAAATCAGAAATTTTGCCCTATTGGCGATTCAAGACACCTGCTATAGCCTATAAATCAGCTAAAAAAATTTATCAAATGTTTTTAGAATATAAAACTAAAGATGATTTTATAGGTATGGATATGGCCCGCAAGTTTCTTCAAATGGGTATGACACGTAGCCTACGTTATTACCATCATAAAACTGGAAAAAAGTATTTAGGTCCGGTTCCCGATGATAAAAAAGGTCAAAGTGGTGCTCATGATAGGAAAATTGCACCTGAGGACCTTGATTTAAAAAAAAAGCAATGTGCAGAAGTTTTTCGTGCTAAATATTTAGCTATCTTAGATGATAAAGACTATGTTAAGCAGCGTAATGAGTTTAAAAAAAAACATGGCTAGATGTGCAGAGTTGCAGTGGAAAGAGTAACGGATTATAGTGGAATCAGTTAATTTTTTAGCATCAATTTTTTTTTGGGTATTTTGGGATATATTACAAATTATCTAAAAATAATTGTTGCACGGGAAGTTGGTGTCAAAGTCGATAAAAATTTAAAAAAATGGTAATAGCTCAGCCCCTATGCTGATGAAGTAACCAATTTTTCAATGAGAGGAGGCGCAGGGAGATGACAGAAATGATTTTTGATAGCCTGGGTGAGATATTCAAAAGCAC
>JAFEDN010000454.1 GCA_018241585.1 Pseudomonadota bacterium
GGTCGTGCATTCAGTTATTTCCCACCGACGCCGCTGTTTGCCGATGCGTATAACAATACCTTGATTTACAGTTCTTCCCAGCAAGATGGCTCTCCTTTACCATCCTGGTTAAATTTTGACAATGAAACCTTTCATTTTTCTGGAACGCCTGGGCGAGGTGATACTGATTTTTATGCGATTCGTACGGTGGGCGTGAAGATCGTCGCGCGGAGTCCTGAAGGTCAGGCGAGCACTAATTTTAATATTATGGTCGATGGATGCACGACCGACAGTGGCCGCCTGATTCGATAAGGAATCTTCCAGCGCTGTGGGTGGCACTTCGCCACGTGCGACCAGTTGGAAATCCATGCGAACCTTCGCTCCTCGCTGATCTGTCGCTACCAACGTCAACGGGATGACCCCAACTGGGCTGGTTGCTCCTGAAAAACTCAAGGTCTGATTATCAAAACTCAGCCAACTCGGTAACGAAGGCTCAATTGAATAAGCAAGTCCAGCATGATCAGCATCCGTAAACGTGTCTTGCGGTAGACTAAAGTTAAACGATTGGCCTGCGCGAATCGTCAGCACCGACTGCGGACGCGCTATAATGGGAAAATGCACCACCTGGATCGTCAGATTATTCCCCACCGATGCACCCCACAAATCTGTTGCGATGATTTGTAAAGACAAATTTTCCTCGTCTGTCTCTAACGGTACGCCGGAAAAACTCAGACTTTGTGGGTTGAACGTCAACCAGTTTGGTAAAGCTGCACCGTTTTGACATCGAGCCACATAGGTCAGTGGATCGCCGTCCCTGTCAATAAAAGTATTGACCGGCACTGTAAAACTGAATGCCGAATTAATATCTGCTAAGGACGGTAGAATGGATTGCAAAACCTCGGGAAAATATTCAGCGATCAATGAAAAATTCGCAACGGCTTGCGCACCAACCGGCGTGGTAGCCATGATGGCCAACTCATAACGACCTGCTACAGTGGCGTTAGGACGTCCGCTTAACCGACGCGTGGTCTCATTAAAGCGCAACCAATCCGGCAGCTTCAATCCACTGCTTTGTTGGGCAGAATAGATTAATGCCGACTGATTCACTCCGGTAAAGG
>JAFEDN010000455.1 GCA_018241585.1 Pseudomonadota bacterium
TCAGACTCATTTGCATTAGAATCAAATCCCTGCTTCAGACTCATGTTGCATTGGATAAGACTGTCAGTTGACGGATAAACTCAAAGTTGGCATGCTGCTCAACTTGACGCAACAGATGATGAACGGGTATTAAGGCCTCCATATCGAATTCATGGACTAGCTTGTGCTGATAATGATGTTTTCCCTGCATAACCACCTCCTTAAAAGCCCTTTTATTAAACAGATGGGTTTATTTAGGGGGTTTTTCAACAGCGCCGGCCGTTTTCGGTAAAATTCCTTTTGAAAATAGGAATTTTAGTGGCTTCAAAACTGCGCTACCTTCACACTGGGCCTAATGGCGAGTGTATCCCAAGGTGGGAATTAGTGGGCCACTTAAATTAACGGATGTCGCTAATTTCTGTGTTGTGGTTCTTGACCTTTGGGAAGAAACAAAGCTTTGTTGTATCAATGTTGAATGTCGCTGTACCTTAGTGGGGGAGCTAACAGAATTTACTCCTCCTGGTTCCAATAATGATAACCGAGCATTATTTTTACTAGATGGATTAAAAGTTGTTACCTCTGCCATGGATCCTGGCGATAGCCTATTAAGCACAATAAAGGCTTGAGCCGTGTGTGGGGAAACTCGCATGCACGGTTCTTAGGAGAGTGGCGACTGGTAACAGTCGCTGCTTATCCGACCAGAAAGAAATTGTCAGCAAAATAATAGATAAACAGTGTGATTATGTGATTTCTTTAAAAGGTAATCAGGGTACTTTACATCAAGATGTGGTGGAATACTTTAATAATCCGAAGCTGATTCAAAACTGTTTATTTTCAGAGGAAAATGATAAAGGTCATGGCCGTCTTGAGCAGAGGAAAGCCTACTCTTGCGCAAATGTAGATTGGTTGCAGCAACCTAATCTGTGGCCAGGATTAAGAAGTATTGGAATGGTAGCCACTATCGTTGAAAAAAAGGCATAAATAGCGCAAAAGCAACGTTTTTATATTTCTTCATTACGCGCAAATGCACGACAACTGAATGAAGCAGCGCGTTTACACTGGGGTGTGGAAAACCAGCTTCATTGGCGTTTAGATGTTGTATTTAACGAAGATAA
>JAFEDN010000456.1 GCA_018241585.1 Pseudomonadota bacterium
TTAAATGAAGAAAGTGCTTCATCAAATGAACTTACCTTAACGGTTAATTTTCTTTTTTTCATGACCATTTCTCCTATTTCTTTTGGCAGCGGCGGATGTCCCGTTGAAAATCTTTTAACAAGGTATCGATATCCACAAATTGATAAGCCAGTTCCCGATCTTCGATATACTTATGGTCGCCTTTACCTGCCTCATTATCATAGCGTACCAGGCAGTTACCCCGGCTGTCGCCGTAATACAGCCGATATTTCAGCCCATATGGACGTTCCTGGGATTTTTGAGGCAACTGCCATATCACCAATTGAGCGATAGAGCCATCCTCAAAAATATGTTTGCGATCTAAAAGTAATTTTGCAGCCATATGTCTAAATTATACTATATGGTTAAGGTAATGAAAATATTTTCCAAAGAAAACAAAATGAGTGGATGAATCTAATCTCACCTGGTTAGCCGCAGCGCCAAAGATCAAATTGTTGCCGCAGAACGATGCACGCAAATCTTATTCCTTATTTAAGGTCAATACCGGACTGCGCGATCAGGAAGTATGTCAGCTACCATGGGTTTCGGAATTGCCGATTCCAGAGTTAAACACCAGTATCTTTATTATTCCTGGGGCATACTGCAAACACGAGCTGGGCCGGCTGATTCCTCCGAACGAAATTGCCTTGCAGGTGATTGTAAGAGGTACGGTATCAGCATCCGGTGTATGTAGTCTGGCCTGATTTATTCATCTTGTTCGTAAAAAGCCTATCCTGATGAGGGTTCGCAAGGGAGAGGAGATCGGGAGCTATAAACTTCTTTCGAAACTTCTTAGTATGTGTCAAACTATCGGCTTTAAAGCGTTGAGAGAAAAAAAATGAAATCGAAACAGGTACAGGAGTTATCCCCTGAGAGTTTTCGACGGCTAACCGGTGTTAAACCGCCGGCATTTAAAAGGATGGTAGAAATTTTAAGAGAATCTGCCGTTATCAATTGTTGGTTAAAATTTCAGAAATAAGACCTTAAGGACTTGTTTTTTTATTAAACAGGAGTGCACTACAGTGTCAAGATACCCTTCATTTTCATCATCATCTTCGTCCTCTTCAGTCGCTCCA
>JAFEDN010000457.1 GCA_018241585.1 Pseudomonadota bacterium
TTCAACACAGCATATTAAATTTCTATCGAGATGATTTTGGCAAATATGCGTCAAAAATTAGACATACTCATATGAGACGTATTTTGGAAAGGACTCCCGGCTTGATTGGCGAACATTTTAAGTATGTCAAAATAGACCCTGAAACCGGTTCTCGCGAGCTAAAGATTGCTCTAGATTACTTAGTGAGGGCGGAATTAATTCATAAAGTTTATGAAAGTAATGCGTCTGGGTTACCGCTCAATGCTTTTATTAATGAAAAAAAATTTAAATTACTTTTGCTGGATATCGGCTTGGTTCAAGCGATGAGCTTACTATCACCCAATTTATTACTCAAAGAAGACCTGATGCAAGTCAATCAAGGCGCCTTGGCAGAGCAATTTGTAGGCCAAGAATTGACTGCCTATCAACCGCCTTACATTGAGAGTCAATTATATTATTGGGAACGTAATAAACTTGGGAGCATGGCAGAAGTTGATTATGTGATGAATATCGACGAAAACATCCTACCTATTGAAGTAAAATCTGGAAAAACCGGTAGCTTACGTTCGCTACAACTATTTTTAAACGAAAAAAAAGCCAAGTTGGGAATACGATTATCTCTTAAACCACTCAGTTTTGAAAATGGAGTGTTGTCAATTCCATTGTATATGATCCACGAATTACCCCGATTGGTTCGCGAATTACTCCAAATCTAAAATTATATTTCGCGCAAGTGCTAAAAGTAATTCAGAATCATTTTATCTGTAATTTGATCAAACCTGCTAGGCGACCATTGAGGATGATTATCTTTATCCACCAGCAGAGCGCGAATTCCTTCTATAAAATCAGCACTTTTAAGAAAATGCTTACTAAGCATTCTGTTTTCTTCTATTACCTGATTAAAATTCATGTGCCGAGCATGCTCTAAATGTTTCAAAGTAATCTTTAAACTCATAGGTGAATTATTTAGTAATATTTGCAAAGTTTTTCTAGACCAATCACTATTTTTTCGTTGTAAATATTCGATAATTTCTTCAATAGACTCAAATTGAAAGCCTGCATTGATTTCATCTATATCCTTCAATAAAGAACTTGTTGATAAATGTGAAT
>JAFEDN010000458.1 GCA_018241585.1 Pseudomonadota bacterium
TGTGTTAAGCGATACAATTTACCCTATGTAAAAATAGGAAGGTTAGTAAAATATCGACGTTCAGATTTGGAAAATTTTATTAATCAGCAAACTATTACTAATTTAGATTGTTGGTAATTTTTTTTAATCTAATTAGAATTGTCATATTACGTATTTTAAACTATGGTTTAATTATATTCTTCTTAACGGTGTGCGGAATTGTAAATCTACAACAATGGGCGTACTCTGCTAGCAAACTGGCATAAGTTAAGTATAAGTTTAGAATTCATTAAGAATTTGAATACAAATAGCCAAAATTGTTATCTTGGACTATTATTTAAAAAGTTAAAAGAAAGAATTCCAAAACCGCGTCACTATTACGCTGATTCCTACATCTACTGCCTTGTTCAAAGTACCAAGACAAAAATTTTTGAAGATATCTCCAAACTTATTTTGTATTTCAGAATCTCTTCCCAGCAATTTTGAAACTCCTTTTTCAGTTATAAATACGGAAATCCCATCATTTACACATAGGATACCATCTGCCGAATGGGTCAAATAGTCATAAGAAGCCCGAAAATATCCTTCAGCTTTTAACCAATCTATCGTTTGATAAAACCGATTTTCTTCTTGTTCACTGAGGGAGCTAATTCCTAATTTTTCATGTAAATGTTTTACTTTATCTTGACTGAAAACCACTGGCATGGAACTTCACTCCAAAGCGTACCTAGCACAAGAGCAACATTTCTAAAAAAAATTCTTCGTTCAACTGTGCTGTCCCAAAGTTTAATTCAGAGACGGTTTCCATATTTTTTAATCCTTAAATGACTTATCTTCAAAGGTAGCACCAGGGTAGCACCGAGAATTCAGAATTTTTAATCCGTGTCGTAACCATTTAATTCTATTATGCCGATGAGAGGAGTCGAACCTCAGACCCACTGATTACGAATTCAAAAAAAGCGACTTTTAACAGTTTTTAAGTGATTCTACACAGTGTTATTTATTTTTAAAATCCATTGTATTACATATAGTTAAATGCCATAATACGTCCTAAGTAACTATTCAGCCGCTTATCCTCCGTTATGAATCAGAGAGAAATTAAAAATAA
>JAFEDN010000459.1 GCA_018241585.1 Pseudomonadota bacterium
CAGTATCCAAACCAGGAAGCAGCTCTCGCTTCAGCGGGAGCTGCTGGCGATTCTATGGCCGTATTGACATTCAGGCTGACCCATGTAGTATCCTTGTCGTTAGCGGAAGTGCTGCCGGGGATGGTGGCGGGGATAGTGCAGGAAGCCTACTGAAACCACTGGGAAAGAAAAAGCGCAAGGCGCCGGGCCGGCCGCAGCCAGCTCTTACCTAACGCCCGTCACCTGCCCACAGTTCGTTACTCAGAGCCTGTCATCCCGCGCTCAAACCGCAGGATGGAGGCCTTTGACAAAGAGCTGAAATACGCCTCCAAACCGGAGCTGGAAAGGCCAGAACTGGAATCCCCATCCCTATCTGAACCGAAAACCCAGTCAGACGGCTCCAGTCAGGTCGAACAAAAGATCGTGGACCTTACTGAAGAGAAAAGACCCTTCTTGCCAGCCACTCATGCGCCACACAACAGATTACGATTACCCGCTTACGGTTGTACCATCAATTTATAAGCCAATGGTTTACTCGGCAGGCGCAGAAAGCCGCAGAATCCAAGGCGCTGCTGTCGGACCCCATGGAATTGCTGGGTGAAGAGGACGTGGGTTCGATTTGAATAATATAACAGGATCAATGGAAGGACAGCCATTTCCTTCGCAACATAAGTCTTGAGTCAGTTTATAGGTAAAAGAAAAATCAATGGAATTATTGATTTTTTATAAACAAATGATTGTCAGGAATCATTTCTCTTAGATTAATCATCAAAAATAATTTTTCCTGGTAAGGCTGATATTCTTGCATAGATAGCTCTAGAATTAGTTTATGCAATTATATTAACCTCAGCTCGACATAAGCAGCTTTAAATTTTTAGGTAATGGTTGACATTTGAGCGAAGGTTTTCTGAGTTTTAACATGTATGCGGCTAAGCCGGATAGCAAGTTAATGATAAAATGATCGGGCTTACGATGGCGCGTGTGTTGTATTTGGAAAATTGACTTAAGCTGTTCGATCACGGTTTCTATAAAAATGGTACAACCGCTTATTACACGCCATTTCACATCGAAGCCGGTGGAGTCAATCCAACTTTAGAATGGAAGC
>JAFEDN010000045.1 GCA_018241585.1 Pseudomonadota bacterium
TCCCAGAGCCTGAATGGTTAAATCAGATTACCTCAGCCTACGAAAACGAAGAAATTGCCGGTGTCGGCGGTTTTGTATTTGACCATACCGGCTATGATCTTCAATATCACTACTGCTTAGCTGACCGTTTGGGTGATGCTGATGTAAGGTTAACAGAACCTACCAGTCATTTTTCATTCCCGTATAGTTTCCGTTACCCACACTTCCTGGGGACCAACGCCACCTTTAGACGCTCGGTTTTGGTCAAAATTAACGGTTTTGATGAAGAATATGAATACCACTTGGACGAAACCGATGTTTGTTTAAGAATTATCGATGCAGGCTACGTTTTAAAACAAATTGATCAAGCCTATGTTCATCACCGCTATGCTCCTAGCCATGTACGGACTCATAACAAAGTCATTACCTATCATTATCCGTTTATTAAAAACAGAATCTATTTTTACTTGAAACATGCTCAAGCATATTGTTCTCAAGAAGATTGGCTGCACATCCAAGAAGCCTATATCAACCACTTTAGAAATGGAGTTCGCGCCGCTATCAATTCCAATCAATTAAATGAACAAGCCCTCGAAAAATTTGAAATAGATATTGCGAAAGCAATCACAGATGGATATAAAAGAGGGCATGAAGGTGTAACAGCACAATTGACTCCTGATAAAATAGCAAAAAATGCCGGGCCTTTTAAGACGTTCCCTACTAAAAATCCTTGCGATTTTTTAACGATAGTATTTATTTTCCGTGAATATGCTCAGCAAGAAGCTTCATCTAAAATTTTAAACTTTATAAAAAATATTAGTGCCGAACTCGCTCATTCAGGTCATATTGTCCATATTATTACTCAAAGCCAAGATATAAACCGAGTGGACTGGATTGATGGTGTATGGGTTCATCATATTCTTAATGACAGTAACTTTGATCTGCCAATAAAACCACAAAAAATCCCTAAAGACCTTTGGCAATGGTCAGCCAATGCTTTGCAAGAAGTGAATAGAATCGCTACCCATCGGCAAATCAATATCATTGAAGCTCCGATAAAAGATGTGGAAGGCATTGCAGTAGGATTTTGCGGTAAATGGCCCTTGATTACTAATTTGATCGATATCGAGCCAAAATCGATTTCTGAAATACAACAGGTTCTAATGGGTAAAAGTGCATGGATACGTAAAACATCTCAGGACCCGCTGCTACCTGATCAATTTGCGATTGAAAATTGGAACAAAAATAAAGATTAATATGGACTTCAAATTATCAGCACTTTCACCACTAGATGGCCGTTATTATGATAAATTCAGTGCGCTGCGCTTAATCGCCAGCGAATTCGGCTTGATCCGCTATCGGTTACAAGTTGAAATTCAATGGCTAATTATCTTGTCGGAAAAAAAAGCATTAACACAATTACCGCCTTTAACCAAAGATAGCCGTCTGTTTTTACAAACTATCCTACAACAATTTGATGTAGCTGAAGCAGAAAAAATTAAAAAAATAGAGGGTGTCACCAATCACGATGTCAAAGCCATCGAATATTACCTTCAAGAAAAAATAAAGAACCATCCTGAACTTGCCAAATTTATTCCTTTTATCCATTTTGGCTGTACTTCCGAAGATATCAATAATTTGGCTTATGGTTTAATGCTTGCTGATATTCGATCGCAAGCTTTATCGCCTCTGATGCAGACCATTATTCATAAATTGCAACGTTTGGCTCACGACAATCTGGAAACAGCTATGCTGTCTCGAACCCATGGACAGCCCGCCTCGCCAACTACCTTGGGAAAAGAACTGATTAACTTGACAACTCGTTTAAAAAGACAATTTTCCTGCTGGCAACAATTGCCAATTTTAGGAAAATTTAATGGAGCTGTCGGCAATTTCAATGCTCATTATATCGCAGCTCCGGAAATAGATTGGCTTGCAATCAGCCATTCCTTCATTAAGGAATTGGGCCTAATACCTAATTCTTATACTACCCAAATTGAGCCACACGATTTTCTAGCAGAATTTTTTCACTGTTTGATGCGGTTTAATACGATTCTAATCGATTTAAATCGAGATATCTGGGGCTACATAAGCCTAGGTTATTTTAGTCAAAGAAAAGCAGAACATGAAATCGGCTCCTCCACCATGCCGCATAAAATCAATCCCATTGATTTTGAAAATTCTGAAGGTAATTTGGGCCTTGCCAATGCGGTTGCAGCTCATTTGGCAGAAAAATTACCCATTTCCAGATGGCAAAGAGATTTATCGGACTCCACTGTGCTGCGAAATTTAGGCACAGTGGCCGGTTATGCTCTGTTAGCTTATCAGGCGTTATTAACTGGCCTCAATAAATTAACCATCAACCAGCAAGCGATAGCGCAAGACCTGGAGCAACATTGGGAAATATTAGCTGAAGCCATTCAGACCGTTCTGAGACGATATGGGGTTGCTGATGCTTACGAACAGCTAAAAAGCTTAACTCGAGGCAATGTAGTCGACCAAAAAACCCTCTATAATTTTATTGAGCAGTTACCGATTCCGCCACAAGCAAAGCAAAGGATTCAAGACTTGACCCCCGCTCATTACATTGGTTACGCCAAAGAACTGACCAAACAAGCCCTCAAAGAGGATGAATTATGCTGAATTTTAAAGTGATTCGTGATCAAAAAGGCGAAAAAGTGCTATTAACGCCTATTTATGGCAAAGCTTTGTTAACGATTCCCCAACTGAATAAAGGCACCGCCTTTACCGAGCAAGAACGGCTGGAATTTGGTTTGATCGGTAAATTGCCTCCGCACGTCGAAACTTTAGAAGGGCAAGTTAAAAGAGCGCATCTGCAATATTTAACGCATGATACCGAAATCCAAAAAAACATTTATTTAAATTATTTACTCAACGTCAATCAAGTACTTTTTTACCGCCTTATTTCACAATACACCGCGGAAATGCTTCCCAAAATCTATACCCCGGTAGTTGGCAGCGCAGTGGAACAATTTAGTCAGCGTTATTTCCAATCTCGCGGTTTATATATTTCTTTTGAAGACCAAGACCGTATTGAATTAATTTTAAATAACCGCAGTAATCCTAATATCAATTTAATCGTAGTCAGCGATGGCGAAGGCGTGCTAGGCATCGGCGATCAAGGCGCTGGAGCGATGGCCATTCCCGTGGCTAAATTAATGGTGTACACCGCTTTTGGCGGGATAGACCCCAATGTTACCCTACCGATTATGCTGGATGTTGGCACTAATAATAAAAATTTATTAAATGATCCCATGTATTTAGGGTGGCGGCACGAGCGTATCAGCGGCAAAGATTATGATGTTTTTATTAATAAATTTGTGGCCGCGGTTAAGAAATTATTTCCTCATGTATTTTTACACTGGGAAGATTTCGGCTCCTATAATTCTTATAATAATTTAGCCAATTATCGTCATGAAATTTGTAGTTTTAACGATGATATTCAAGGCACTGGAGCAGTAGCTGTTGCTACTATTTTAAGAGCCGTGACCCAGACCAAGTCTAATCTATCGGAGCAGCGTATTGTTATTTTTGGGGCTGGTTCCGCAGGCATGGGGATAGCCGATAGCATCTTTAAAGCTATGATCCAATTCGGAATTCCGGCGGAACAAGCCAGAAAACAATTCTGGTTGATTGATCGATCCGGCTTATTAATAGAGTCTTCCGCTGAAATCACTAAAGCACAAGCGGATTATGTTAAAAAACAGGAGGAAATACGCGGCTGGAATGTCCAGAATCAAAAGCATATTTCTTTGTTAGAAGTAGTAGAAAATGTTCGTCCTACTATTTTGATTGGCTGCTCCACAGTGTCGGGCGCATTTACTCAAAAAATTATTGAAACAATGACTAAATTCGTTCAACAACCGATAATTTTACCTTTGTCCAACCCCACTGAACGATCAGAAGCCACTCCTGAAAATATTATCAAATGGACCCAAGGAAGAGCCTTAGTGGCCACGGGTAGCCCCTTCCCGGATGTCACTTGGAATGGACAAATCTACCCTGTTAGTCAATGCAACAATTATTTTGCTTTTCCAGGAATCGGTCTAGGTGTGGTTTCTGTCCAAGCCAAGGAAGTCAGTGAAAACATGCTAAAAGCAGCCAGTCAAGCATTAAGTGAAAGTACTTTCGAACCGGGACGATTATTACCTACTATCGAAATGCTTCCTGAAGCTTCAAAAAAAATTGCTATCGCCGTGGCAAAAACCGCTGTGGAAGAAGGTCTTGCTCAAATCGAGCTGCAAGGCAACATTGAATTACTGGTTGAACGGCAGATATGGAAACCGCATTATATTCCATATCACAAGGTCAATAATCCCGCTTAATCGGTTTGGTTTCTTTAAAAATCCAAAATTTATTAAGCAAAAAGATAATAGTGGGGGTCAAAGTAATCATCGGGAGGATGGTTACATAAGCGGAAAGATGCAAATAATGCATAAAAAACCAAACAATTAACGAGTTCATCCCTAAACCCATAAAAGACACTAGCAAAAATTTGGCTATTTTTTTGGTACTATGCTTTTTATTTTGAAAAGTCCACAAAAAATTACCAAAATAAGAAACAAAAGATGCAAAAACAAAGCCGATAAAGTTAGCCAGCAGCGGATAGACATGGAATAATTTTACCAAAGCGAGAAAGGTCAAAGTATTGACTAAAGTAGCAGTTATCCCTACGATGCCAAAACGAAAGAGTTCTTTTACCTGCTTTTTGTATTTATTAAATAAAAAAATCAAATTATGCATAGAAATTTAGTAAAATAAGTTAACTCGAGGTAGGCATTTAAATCGATCTTAGCTGATAAGTCAATTTATCGTAACTATTTGTGTCAATCCAAATTAAAGCATCCGTATTTCCCCTCCAGTAATAAAGGTTTTTAAATAAATTTGTTGTAAGCGAAGCGATGGGTAACTTGCGTTAAGGCTTCGCCAGGATGGCGGAGGCCTAGCGAGTTATCCACGGCTGAGCGTTTTGGTTGCGAAGTAGCGGTGGGTAGCTTGTGGGCAACAAGGATGTCGTCCACAGCTATCCACCGCTACCGCGGAACTTGGCGCTGACCTGCGATAGGCACTTTCCTCTAGCCAGTGGTTCCTGCTAGAGCTGAAGTTTGCCGCCAGTGTCGGCCTTTTAACCAGTCTGGATTATATTGATACCAAGGGCTTTGCCGTTTCTTTTGCTCTCCCCGCGCAGAGCATTGCGGCATATCGGCGAATAAGCTTTTATTATTTCTATATTTAAACGCGCTCAAACACACTAAAATGCGATCTCACCTCAACATTGTCCTCACTCCATTTTCGATCCTTCGGCGATAAATACACATTCTTTAAATCCACATACATCGATTTCGGTATCCCGTAACGTTCCACCCAAGTTTTTAATGTCTTATATAATTTATTGAATTTTTTAAATATTTTACTTTTAAAATATTTGTACGAAATATCGCATCAAAAATATGGGGTGTGACTTACATCAATCTTAAAGGAAAAATGGTTAAATAATACTCAAATTAAAGGCAAGATCAATAAGGAGGTAAAGATAAACTAACAAAAAATTAAGAGGTAATAACATATGAGTAAAACACAATTTTCAGAATTAATGTCATCTCTGTTGCAAGAAATATCCAATACTAATTTAAAATTAGAGGTCTTTTTTAGTTCATTTATAGATAATTCTTTAAGTCGGCAAAAATTTGAAGAAATAATAAATCCAATTAATAATATAAAAAAAATATTAACCCAATTAACCAATTCAAAAGTTATAATTTTGACTGATCAAGATTATGCATATTTTTGTATGTTACTTCTTTACGGAAGTTTGATGGCTAAATCGTTAAGGAAGACAAAAATTACTCAAGAAGCGCGCGGCTATGCACTAAGTTGGAAAGCATTTGAAGGCAGGTTTAAGTCATTTTTGGAAAGAGACTATATTACGTCTTCTGCATAATCATAGTAATTTTAATGTGAATTTATTTTTAAAAAATATTTAAAGTTTAAATAATAACCAGAAACAGATAAAAGTATGACTAAATTAAATGAACAATATAATAAAGTCGCTGAAATTTTTCCAGATGAGATCAAATCAACGACACTGGCAATTTTGAATAAGTGTTGGATATTTGCAAAACAGCATATGGAATGGTTTGTTAAACAAACTATTACAGTTTTAATAGTAAGTTATTTTTTGGTTCCTCATATAAACAAAAATCAACAAATTGAACAACAAAATGGTAATGAAGTTGATAACTTTGTACAGCATATTAGAGCGTTAGCTTATCAAGATGAGTTAACTTATTTGTATTGTGAACAATGGAAAAAAGAAGATATAAATTCAAGTGAATTTTCAAATGGATTGTTTGCAATAAATACTCAAAGGAACACAGAATTTTTTAATTTATTAACCATCGCAAAGAATATTCATAAACACGAATTGGTAAACAAAAAGACATATGAAGAGCTTAAAATATTTACACGTTGGAATAATACGCTTTCGTATTCAAAATTGAACGTTTGCTCTTTTGAATTAAAAGACCATAATCAATTAGAAAGTTGGACTGAAAATATAATAAATGAAATACATTCAAACAGATGAAAAGTTAAAGGAATTAACTCTTCATCTGTTGTAAGGATTATAGACAGAATGCAGCTTTTCCTCTTTGTTTAAAACCAAATTTTATAAAAAATTTTTTCATTTCTTATCTCCATATTCTTAAAAACCCCTGACCTGATAGGCCACCTTTTTCTAGCTCTTATATAAAAGAGCTAAAATCTTACAAACAGATGAAGAGTTAAGTTAACTCTTCATCTGCTATGATTATTTTAGAAGCAGGCGGCTACGCATGCTCTACGTTTAGAAAAAAATTTCATAACTAATTTTTTCATTTATTATCTCCTTATTTTAAAAAACGACCTGACAGGTCCCCTTTTTAGCTTTTATACAAAAAGCCAAAATCTATTTTTGTAAACAGAGATGTTTATATAAAACAATTTAGAAGCAGAGAGCAGTTCTTCCTCTTTGTTTAGAAAAAAACATCATAAAAAATTTTTTCATTTTCTCTCTCCTTATAAAAACCATAATTCTAACAAGCCAAAATGATTTATAGAAAATCTAACTTTATCTAAATCGCAGGTACACACTTTTATTTCAATCTATGAATTTCACCTTAATAAAAATTTTTTTTAAATGCTTTTAATGCTCGTATCATTTCTCCTGCAGGCTTTAAGAATTTTTTTCCAATCCTTAACAATTCCTTTAATAATAAACAGCCAAGAAGGAGGTTTAACAGCATAGATATATTCACCGAATTCCGCAAAATAGAGTCTTTGGGTTTCATTTTCAAAAGCAAATGAAATATCCTTGTCAGTGATTTCATTTTTGATGCCATGGTGCGGATGATGATGTAAATAGCTTCCAAAGACTTCTTCACAGAAATCGCAATATTCTTTTGTATGTAGAATGTGAGCATGCCAAACTTCATCCATATCGTAAGAAGGTGGGAGTACGTGTGAATCTCCGTATTTTCTTTTTAAAAAGAGAAAATTACGATATTGTTTCACTGCCTCCAAAGCTTCGTCTTTAGACCACTTTTCAACTTTTATTAATCTTTCAATAGTAGAAGTTAAGTTGGCGTTATAAATAAGATTTTTACTTATATCCAATCCACAATCGGTAAGGTCTTTAATAGTATTTGCTTCCATTCATCACCATTCAGTTTTAGGATTATTAGGTAAAATGCAGGATAAGTATTTAATTGTTTGAATAACTTAATTACTTTTTTTACACCCTTCTCCTTAAGAAAATTCTTTCCTAGATAGTATATTACTGTTTACGTATTTGCAACAAATATATTTGTATAGTCACAAAATGTAAAATCATGAGGCAAGCAATTGATTAATAAAGATTATTATTTAAAAATCAATAAGTTACATTTTGTCTAATGATTCACATTGGAATTTTTTTAATTAACCTTTTGAATTTATTTGATAATTTTTTTAATTTAAAAAGGCTTTGTGAGAAATATCTTACCTCGAATGTATAGTATAGCCTACATCAATTTTGCTTGAAAAATGATTAAATAATACTCATATTTATGGATAAAGCTCATAAGTGAATAAAGAAATAACTGTATATAAATAAAATAACAGAGGGTATATATGAATAAAACAGAACCAACCAGTTTTACTGAAAATAACAATCAATTTTCTAAAAATTGCGTAGAAGAAAAAGTTTCCCACGTTCTACCGAAGGTTGCTGAGCTAATAAGGGCAAGTTGCTTACTGATAGGGACAGGGTTTTTTAGCATCATATTACTGATGGGAATGAATATTGCAACTCATTCCACTACGATGCCGGGATGTGTAATGGTAATGGGGTTAGCAACTTTTATGTCAAGCATTGTTTCACTATTGACCTATTATATAGCCAAAAGAACTTTCCAATTTAAAACTGAAATATTAAAACGAACATCTTATTCTGAACTACCCAGTGTGATGGAATCAATCCAGAAACTGTTAGAAGTGTTGGCAGACTTTCAAAATTATACGCAAGCCAAGGAATAATAAAAATGAGCAAGATCGTGAATTAATAGAATTAAAAACTATTACTGTGGAGAAATAATATGAAGATAATTTGCCTGAAATACTGTGATGTACTCTGCGCTGAAGAGATTAATTTGAATGTTGCAAGCAAACACTAACGATTCTATTTAAAGAAATTTAGAGAAAGTATTTTTAAAAAATTGAATGATCTGTAAAAAATACTCAACTACGTTGATTGTTCAATGTCAACCAATGTGACAATACCTTTTTTAATTGCTATGGTCATTACACCAATGTCACTTTTGACGTTAAATTTTTCCCACATACGATAGCGATTACTATGAACAGTTTTGATACTCATATGTAATTTTTGCGCAATTTCTTCCACGGGGATATCGCGCATCAACATCAACAAGACCTCTAATTGTCGATTTGATAAATTTGGATGCTTTTTTTGAGAACGGAATCCTAATTGAGAAAGAACAATATGACTTGAAACGGTTTGGCTAATATAACTTTTACCTGCGTAAGTGGCTTTTACTGCTCGGATGAATTCTTCCTGGGGGGTGTTTTTAGTTAAATAACTCAATGCCCCAGCATCGAGTAACTTAAAAGGGAAACTATCATGACCGGCACCAGATACTATCATAATTTTGATAGATTTCTCCCGGGCCAACAGGCGACGCGTTACCTCTAAGCCGGAAATATCTGGTAAATATACATCTAACAGTACTATATCTGGTTTTAACGTACGAACTAATTGTATTCCCTCCACTCCAGAACCGGATTCGCCGACAACTTGGATATTGGCATCTGTCTCCAGTATCTGCCGAAAGCCGGAACGTACCAACTCATGATCTTCGATTAAGACTAAATTAATCATACTGCCTTTTGAAATAAAGTCATTATCTTAAAGATAGCATAACAGGCAATAATGGGTTTCTGACTAGAACTTAGTCAAAAGGGATATTGGTGTCAGATCAGCATATTTCAATTGAATATTCAAAAAAACAACCGATTAAAATTAGAAATGTTCGGGTTAATTTTATACTAATCAATTCCTCTTCTTAACAGACAATTTTATTGTCAAAACTTAGATGCTGGTTTTTTAAATTAGTTCTATTTCCTTTCAAATGCTTATTTGGAAATATTCTAATCTGACACCTCTTTTTGTGCTTTCGCTCCCTTTATATTTTGACATTTAACAATTATTAAATAATAAGTCAACTGATGAGCAGAGCATTGCAGAAGGTCGGGTACGGGTCAGCGACTAATTTGCCATTTATTGCAAAACAGTCTTGACTAATTTGCTATAATAGGAATAATAGTCAACATGGAAAGATTATACCATCGCATTATCCAACAACATTTTGCTCAAGATGAGCAAATGATTTTTTTATGTGGTCCACGTCAAGTTGGCAAAACCACCATCAGCCAAACCTGCGTTGATAAAAAACGTATAGACTATCTAAATTGGGACGTTAAAGATCATCGAGCCGACATTATTGCCGGACCTATCCAAACTGCCCAACGTATTGGATTACAAAACGCCAAAGAACACAAGCCTATTGTTATATTTGATGAACTACATAAATATAAATATTGGCGCGACTTCATTAAAGGATTCTACGATTTATATAAAAAAGAAAGTCACATTATTGTTACTGGCAGCGCAAAGCTTGATATCCATCGACGCAGTGGGGATAGTTTGATGGGCCGTTATTTTCCCTATTTAGTTCATCCATTTTCTGTCGCCGAATTATTAACAACAGAGTTACCTGAATCTCTCATCAGACAACCCTCTGCGATTAATGCGGAACAATTCTCTGCATTATGGAAATATGGGGGGTTTCCAGATCCCTATCTTAAAAACAACGCTCAATTTTGGCGGCGATGGAATCATTTACGTCATGAGCAATTATTTCGGAGAGATATTAAAGATTTGACACATATTCAAGAGATGGATCAGCTAGAGATTTTAGCATTAATTCTCCAACAACAGGCAGGACAATTAGTGAACTACAGTCAACTTGCCCAAAAAATAAATGTAAGTGTCAATACCGTCAAGCGATGGATAAGCACATTAAAAAATTTTTATTATTGTTTTACTATAAAACCTTGGAAAAAAAATATCACTCGCAGTTTGCTGAAAGAACCAAAAATTTTTTTGTGGGACTGGAGTGAAATCAATGACGCCGGTCATCGACTGGAAAATTTTGTCGCCTGTCATCTTCTAAAAGCGATCCATTTCTGGAATGATAGCGGAATGGGAAAATTCGAATTATTTTTCATCCGCGACAAAGAACAAAACGAAGTAGACTTTTTAATCACTCAAGAACAAAAGCCTTGGATTTTACTGGAAGTTAAAATGTCGGCAAATAATCATATCAGTAAAAATTTGCATCGTTTTCAAGAACAGACTCAGGCGCCTCATGCTTTACAAGTCGTTTTCAATTTAGAATATGAAAATATAGATTGCTTTTCTTATCACAAACCGGTTGTAGTACCTTTAATAACATTTTTATCGCAATTAATTTGAGGCAATCCCACCCAGTTATTGCAAACCTGCGTCCTGCCATTAGAATCTATTTTGTTCGGGTAATTAACAAAGCGTAAATCAACAAAAATACGATCATAGGCAAGGCGCCGGCAATCCAAGCGGGCCATTGGTAAACTAAAGCAAGGAGTAAAGGATAAAGAGGGGCAAATCCTGATGACGCTTATTTTCTTACCATGCGGAGCAAAAAGACCCATTATGGCGTCGGAGTAGTTGTTTTAGTAATCATTGAAATTCGTTGCACTGGAAAAATTGATGATAAATGCGGGAAGAAAGTATATCGGCTACGAATTGTATGAGTTAGAGAAGACGGCTTGGTTTTTTCTGATTTTCTACCGCTCCCACAGTATTGAAAGAAGCGGTTTCCTATATTGACAATAGCTTGCATCCAGGTGTTGTTTTTACAAAGCAGAATACTCAATCCAGCCACGCCCAGAATTATAGCTCCTGATAACACCGACATGGGTAACGATGAGGAGGGTTTTGTGGAAGAGGCATCTGATAAAGCGTGAATTAGTTGAAGTGGTGGAGTTTCGCTAGCATAAAGCCAATATGAATGATCAACTAAACCCGATTTTATCTTCTCAACTTCAATGGAACTGTCAAACTGCCATGTCATATGTTTATTAGTAGCCGCAAGGTCTATAGTGTCCACACCACACGACTCACCAGCCGGTAAATTGGCATGGCAACGTTGGTCCTCACACACTTTTTGCAGGGAGTTTTGCTGAAGAGTTATCCACAAACCAGAGTCATTGATAGGATTCCCGTAAAGTGAAAAAGTAGCCTGAAGACAAGGCATCAACTCTGCTAAAATTTTAGCCCCCGAATTTTCTATTTGATTATTGTTAAGAAAGAACCGATTAATTTGATATGGCATATTGGTGGTCAAATTAGAAATAGCCATATCATCCAGTTGATTATCTTCTAAGTACACTCCCTGCAATTTATAGAGTCCCGAGAATATCCCTTTGTCTAAATGATCCAATCGATTAGCACTTAAATCCAGCCACCATAATTCACTCAAATCCGAAAATAATTCGGAATTGAGATTTGTTAATTCATTATTATTTAAATATATTGTACCTAACTGATGTAATACTGCAAATACTTTTGGATTTAAATCAGATAATTGGTTCGAACCGAGATTTAAACCCGTTAAATTTAGCAATGATGAAAAAGCATCTTCATCTATGATTTTTAATTGATTCTCTCTGACATCCAGCCATGATAACTGATTCAATCTCAAAAATAAATTCGGACTTAAACGGCTTAACTGATTGCCGTTTAAATATAAAGTTTGCA
>JAFEDN010000460.1 GCA_018241585.1 Pseudomonadota bacterium
ATAATAGCAAATGTAATTCGGGAAATTGATACCACCGCGCTTATTGTGATTAGAGCCAGCTCCAAAAAAGATATTTGCTTGGAGGTAGTTTCTATGCCCAAGTTTTTATCGAAAATTTCCCCCAATATTATCGACGAAATTGCCGAATCATTAAAACACCATTTGCTCACTGCACAAAATAATTTATCTCTAGCTCTTACTCATTTACAATTTTTAAATAAAAGTTTGCAATTAATAAAAGTTCTGAATCGATGGCAGCTTTACTATGCTGAAGAAGGGCAACAACAATTTTTAAAAGAGCAGCCAGAATTGATGCTTAATCCTCAGGGATTTACTGATTTTATGATTTCTGCTTTAACTGCTGTCTTGAGACAATATAAGTATACAGTGACCACCGAAGGCGCTATGCTCAAAATTGCAGATTGGCATCAGGTTACGATATCTGAAAATGATATGGGAATTTTAGTTAAGGCTTTAAAACCAGATTCAGAAATAAAATCTATTGAATCTTTACCAGCTACTAATGAAGTAGTGACCTTTATTCTTCCGGCACGAACATTCTTTCAACCATCTGAACAGAAAAAAGCTCAGGTATTTGCTCGCATTAAACCTAAAACCCAAATTGATTCAAGTTTAAGAGAACGTAAAAAAAGTTCAAAATCTTTAGAAGAAAAATTAATTTTCAATTTTGGGCTTTTTGGTAACAGCAATTCCCCAAATATTAAACAAGTGCAGACTAATCACCCTAACAATTATATTTTTATATTTGTCATCGAATATATCAAAATGAAAATGGGAAATTTTATTCCTTTACGTAATGTTTATGAAGAGCCCAAACTTAATTTAGGAGAAGGTCCAGGATTTAAATATTCTCAGGAAAAAATTAACAAGGAAAAGGTTCTGGTTAAACTAAAAGGCAAAAACGTTGATGAATGCCCGGCATCAACACTGGGTTTTCAAGTGCAACAAAAACCTGGATTACCTACACCAACTTTCTATATTTTTAATACTTGGCTTAGACATAACCGCACCTGCCATGCAGCTCGTTCTAATGGTCCAGGAAAATTGCCCGTTGTCGATAGTG
>JAFEDN010000461.1 GCA_018241585.1 Pseudomonadota bacterium
TTTGGCTGACGCCATCACTAATCCTCAAGAACTTTGCTCTGTTTTGTCTTTAGATTTCAAAAAATATCAAAAGCTATTAGGACCAAAGGTTGATTTCCCCTTGCGCGTGCCTCGACGCTTTGTTGAGCGTATGGAAAAAAATAATTGGCGTGATCCATTATTGCTGCAGGTTTTACCCCTGGCTCAAGAAACCGAAAAATTAGCGTATTTCAGCACAGACCCTTTAGAAGAAAGTAAAGTTAATCCCCTACCCGGTCTGTTACATAAATATTATGGAAGAGTGCTACTGATCGCCGCCAGCGGCTGCGCTATCAATTGCCGGTATTGTTTTCGTAGACATTTCCCCTATTCAGAGAATACACCTGGGTCTTCGGGATGGGGGCTTGCTTTGAATTATATCTCTCAAGATGCATCCATCTCCGAAGTAATTTTAAGCGGCGGCGATCCTTTAATTTTAAAGGACCCGCTGGTTGCAAATCTAGTTGATCAATTAGAAAAAATCGATCACGTAAAGACCTTACGAATTCATACTAGATTGCCCGTGGTCTTACCTGAACGGATTACTGAATCCTTAATAAGGATATTAAAAAATAGCCGTTTTAAAGTCGTTGTTGTTATCCATTGTAATCACCCAAGAGAAATCAGCTCTGCAATGGCCGAAGCCTTGGTTAAATTAGGTCAAGCGGGAATATTGCTGTTTAATCAATTTGTTTTGTTAAAAAGGATTAATGATAATGCCGAAACTTTGATCGAGCTTTCTGAACAACTATTCCTGACCGGGGTTTTACCCTACTACATGCATCTACTAGACCCTGTTGAAGGCGCCGCCCATTTTTCGGTAAGCGCTGCTAAAGGAAAGAAGCTTCTTAAAGACCTATCCGCTCGTTTACCCGGTTACTTAGTGCCTCGTTTCGTGGTAGAAAAAGCAGGCGAGAAAAATAAAATTTTATTGTAGTGGGGATTCACTTTCGGGTGGTATCAGGGTGCTCACTCAAATCGGATTGCTCTTGAGCTACTTTTCTAAAATATAATGGTTTGGGCACATATAAAAAGAGGTCTTGGGTGCCTCCCGTACCAACGACTC
>JAFEDN010000462.1 GCA_018241585.1 Pseudomonadota bacterium
CATCTTCATCTAATGCAGATAACATCCGATATTTCTTTTGATTAGTGGTATCTACAAGCACACTGGCTTGAATGTCTCTGACCGCATCAACAATACGAGCTATGCTCATATTTTGTTTTGATTGTTGTAGCCTAAATTGAATGTGACGCATTAATGTAAATACCCTATAACATAATAAAATGTGCGCCTGAATACGTTTGGGAGTGAAGTGATCAATGGGTCGCATCTTTAAAATGACCGCATGCAGACCGTCCCACTTTGCATCTTCGGCAATTTTTGCCTCATTCAGCGTGACACTGGCTTGACCTTGAATATCCGAATACTTTAAATAACCTTTATTATTAACCAATTTCTTGACATTTTTGCTCGTATTTAATTTCTTTTTCAGTTTATTAACCAACCGCTCACGATCTTTTTGATCTTTTGCAGCTCGTTTGGCGCTGTAAGTGATACACAACCTTCGTCCCTCCAAATTGATTAATTTGTAACGAGTAATCTCGTCTTTATTTAACAAAGATTGATAACCTGATTCGTCTAATATTAACGCTTGCTGCGCTTTGGATACTTTTCGTAATGGAAAGGCAACCACATAATGAAAACTAGCCGCTTCGAGTTCTGATAAATTAGCTTCTGACATCATCGCACGATCACCGATAACGGTAACATCACCAATCGGAATGTGTTCTCGCCAGTGATGAATAGATGCAATTAATGTCTTAGATTCAGCAGTATTTCCAGGAAATAAGCGAAAACCAATAGGTAATCCTTCTTGAGTCGTTGCCAGCGTCAGAGTGACCTGGGTCGTGTTGAATTTAAAATCCTTACTAAATCCAAAAGCACGTAAGCTATCTTCATCAATACTTTCAAAGGATAGCGTTGTGACATCAAAAAGTACCAGTGAGATTCAATCTTGCAGAGCCAATTTTGTCGCGGCAAATATTTTTTGTTGTACCAGCATATCTTGTTTAATGAGCGCATCCATCATTCAATAAATCCTATCTACCGGTAATTCTTCATCTAAACGCTTTTCTGATACCCAACTTAAGCGACGCTTACTTCCAGGCTCTAAAATTCGGGCAAA
>JAFEDN010000463.1 GCA_018241585.1 Pseudomonadota bacterium
AATTTCAGCCATTAAACGGCTGGGGCTAATGATGTAAAACCCGAAACTCGGGTTAATAAGTATTTTATTCTGATTGTAGGCAGGCGATTGGGTCTAATTTAGCGGCACGTAAGGAGGGGTAAAATCCTGAAAAGACGCCGACAATGGCGGAAACTACAAATCCTAAGGCAACGGGCGAGAAATGGAAGTGATATTCCCATCCTGAACTATAGGCTAAGATCAGTGTGGTAATGGTTCCAAAAAAAACTCCAAGTAAACCGCCTAAAATAGTTAGCACTATTGATTCAATTAAAAACATTTCCAAAATATCCTTGCGTCTGGCCCCAATGGCCATACGGATACCAATTTCGCGCCGCCTTTCAATGACTGAAACCAACATAATATTCATCACGCCGATACCACCTACCAGTAAAGATATGCCTCCGATGGCGCTTAGCAACCAGGTAAAAGTACTACGTTGCTTACTAACCACATCAATAATTTCTTGAGGATCATGGAAACGCACCTGGTTGCCAGGCGCTAATTGAGTAATGACTTTTTCGATATGACTTTTAGCGGTATCCAAAGGGGTGGCTGGTTTAAGCTGCACCAAAACATTTTGGATTTGGGTTTGTGGATTTATTAAAAAAGATAAGTAGATAGGAATAATAATGCCTTGATTGATATTAGCAAATAAAAATAAATTAGGTTCCCATTGATCCGCCACGCCAATGATAGTTAATAATTGATTTCCTACGGTAATTTGCTGGTTAATCGGGTCTATGCCTTTTTCACGCATTTGCATAGCAATGTCGTGTCCAACCACACAGTAATAACTATTTTGATCCAAAAAAGAAACAAAACGGCCTTCGGCCATAGTAATTTTTACAATATCGGCTAGGCTTTGATCTGCCCCTATAATTTGGCCATTGAATTGCAAATTTTGAAAACTGAGCGATTGATATAAGTTGGTATAGGGAACAATTTTTTGAATTTCCGGGACATTTTCTTGGACGGTCTCCATATCACTCGGCATTAATTTTTTGGTTTGGGCGCTTTGATTTGAACCATAGTTGGAGATCATGATAGCTAATAAATT
>JAFEDN010000464.1 GCA_018241585.1 Pseudomonadota bacterium
GATAATAATACAAATGTCTTCGATCCCATCCTCGAATCGCGCCATTGGCTAGGCTCAATTCTGGATTATGAACGACTTTTTGTTGATCAAAATATTGTTTAACCCCTAACCCATCACAATCCGGGCAAGCACCAATAGGATTGTTAAAAGAAAACAGCCGGGGTTCCAGCTCTTCCAAATTATAGCCACATTCCGGACAGGCATAACGAGCAGAAAATATTTTTTCTTCTCCAACGGTGGAGTCTATAAATGCGATAGCGGCTAAACCATCGGCTAATTTTAAGGCGGTTTCGAAAGACTCGGCTAATCTTTGTCGTATGCTCGATTTTACTTTAATTCGATCAACGATCACTTCAATGGTATGTTTTTTGCGAAGGTCTAACGGCGGGACATTATCTAATTCAACCACTTGGCCATCGACTCTAGCCCGGATATATCCTTGACTGCGTAATTGCGAGATTAGCTGTAAAAATTCACCTTTTCGCTCACGCACAATTGGAGCCAGGATCATCACGCCGGTATTTTCAGGGAGTGAAAGCACATTATCTACCATTTGGCTGACGGTCTGAGCATTTAAATCTAAATGATGGTAAGGACATCGGGGCTGTCCTGCTCGTGCATATAATAATCTTAAATAATCATAAATTTCGGTGATGGTGCCGACTGTAGAGCGAGGATTATGGGAAGCGGATTTTTGTTCTATAGCAATAGCGGGGGATAAGCCCTCGATTAAGTCGACATCCGGCTTGTCCATCATCGATAAAAATTGCCGGGCATAAGAAGAAAGGGATTCGACATATCGTCTTTGCCCTTCCGCATACAAAGTGTCAAAAGCCAATGATGATTTTCCGGAGCCGGATAAACCCGTAATGACAACTAATTTATTACGGGGTAAATCAATATCGATATTTTTGATATTATGCGTTCTAACGCCGCGTAAACTTATTTTATCCATAGTTAGGGAAATAGTTTGCAAAATGCATTATGATAACACGCAATCCCACTGAAGTGGAATGACTTCTGCTTCCTGGTTTAGATACTGAGCACCGGCAAAGCCGGAACTCAGTAATCAAGG
>JAFEDN010000465.1 GCA_018241585.1 Pseudomonadota bacterium
ACTTTATTGAAAAGATTAACTCAGCAGAAGACACTAATTTGAAGACACCCTCTAATTAGTGGGAACTTATGATAAGGATATTTTTGACCCCTCAAGAAAGAACAGCATTAACGCAACTGAGACTCCATCGTAAATCAAGCATAGGAGAACGTGCTTATTATGTTTTATTAGCTGCTGATGGTAAATCGCCCCCTGAAATAGCAGAGTATTTGAAGCGAAGTGTTATAACCATTCGTTTATGGCTAAGCCGCTACCTGGATCAAGGAACCATTGGTTTAAAAACAAAAAAACAACCTGGTCGACCAGGAAAAAAGCCCCCTTCATTGAAGAAAGCCTTAAAGAATTACTGAGTCATTCGCCAAAAGATTATGGATATCATGAAGCGGGATGGCAAGTTAATATCTTACGCGATTGGCTTTCAAAACAGGGTTGTATTGCGTGCGATAATACGATAGTTAAATCCCTCAACAAATTAGGTTTTGTGTATAAACGATTTTCAAAAACGGTACCTAAGAATACACTATCAAGCTCAGAGAAAAAAGACAGGATAGAAAATATGGTGGAAGTAATAAAAAATTATCCTCCCAAGGAAACAGAGATATTATTTGTAGATGAATCTCACTTTTCAAATCAACCTTATGTGAGTCGGGGCTGGTTTAGACGTGGTGAAAAAAAATGGTAAACACTGTAAAAAACAAGCTAAGCAAAACTATTTTTGGTGCTTTAAGTTTACGAAAAAACCGCTTTTATTGGAAATAATCAGACAAGGGTAACAGTATTCAATTTATTCAGTTTCTGCATCAACTTCACCCGGCTAATCCGGCTAAAAGTTTAATTATTATTTTGGACAATGGTTCGATTCATCAAAGTAAAAAAGTACACGCATTCGTTAAAGAACATGATTGGGTAGAATTGTTTTTTCTACCGCCGTATTCGCCAGAATACAATCCTATTGAACGTTTTTGGCAATGGTTGAAGCAAAAAGTCTACGGTTCAAAATTATTTATCCGTATAGAAGATTTGATTGAGCAGTTGCGAAAATTAATATGGCATTACCACGAAGGGAATACGA
>JAFEDN010000466.1 GCA_018241585.1 Pseudomonadota bacterium
CATTGAGAGGCTTGAGCCGTATGACGCTAACGTGTCCTGTACGGTTCTTAGGGGATTGCGCCTTGACAAGCGCATAGGAAACTGTGGTTTGAAATAACCCCCTTGGTAAAGCTTAGCCAGCGGCCAAGCACCGAGTCTTGCGTAGTGTGTAGTAATGCACATGGTGAAGCGTAGACAGGAAGATAACAGGCCGGAAAGACGCTGAATAGGATAATTAACTCCGAAATCGAACGTGTTGTGAAGTTGACGACCCAATTCCTCTATGGGGAAGTCAGCAATTCCTTAATCGTCATGGCGAGATTGAGAAATAACTTCCGGAGTTCGTACCTACAGCATGTTATCAAAGGTTCCTATGGGAACAAGGGAGGTCCAATCAATTCAGGCGGAGCCTGTAAGATCAAACAAGCTGGCAAGGCGAGGATGATCTGAAGATTTGTTGGAAGTCGGACTGGTTGGTAGTACTCTGAGATAGGGAGAGCCTATTACATGGGAAAGCGACCAGAGGAATTTGACTTTGACTGGTGAAACATGAACTCTATTCAATGAGAGGTTACGAGCCGTAATACAATGTAAGGATAAACTCGATCATGGCAACGAAACTGGAAGAAATAGCAGCGAAAGCTCGACGGGAGACAAATTTGCAATTTACATCGATATGTCATCATGTGACGGGCGAGCTGGTTTGGGAGAGTTTGAAACACATTCCCAACCAAAGTGCGCCTGGAATAGATGGCATTGATGTGATGAAAGCAAAAGAAACTTTTGAAAATTGGATTGGCACAATGCTTCAAGCAATACATAATCGCGGATACAAAGCGCCACCCGTAAGGCGAGTCTGGATACCCAAACCTGGGAAAACAGAGAAGCGCCCTTTAGGTGTTCCTTGTATAGCTGATCGTGCATTGCAGCGAAGTGTGTCAGTGGTGATGTCAGCTATCTATGAACAGGATTTTCTATCTTGTTCATTTGGCGGCAGACCTAAACTCAGTGCGCATCACGCACTTTCAACGCTGAATGAAATTATCGCAGGAAAGAAAGTCGGGTGGGTGTATGAGGCTGATTTGAAGAA
>JAFEDN010000467.1 GCA_018241585.1 Pseudomonadota bacterium
TATATTGATTGATAGTTTACACCCTGTAAACACTAATTTGAAGACACCCTCTAAAGTGAAAAGAAGTTGACGAACTATAGCAGCTTATAGTATTGTTATCAACAGATGATATATATGATTCATGAAAATATTGATACTCTTCTTAGTTTGGATGGAGAAGTGATAGAACAGCCAGGAGGCCACATAGTGAAATTCCAAGTTCATCGCGTAAAGATGAAAGATTATGCCTGCCATAAAATTTGTTATAATTTGGCTTTGTATGATCCTTGCGGCAAATTGATTATGAGGATTGGCAATACTCAGGTTGGTAAAGCAAGAGCAAATAATAAATGCATAGCTCAAAAATCGCACAGAAATTACTTTGGTCAAGATCAGCTGGCAAATGCAGATAATGTTGCGACTTATCAATTTGTTGATGTATGTCAATTGCTTAAAGATTTTTGGTTAGAAGTCGATAAAATTTTAAACATAAAGAAGAATAATAGAAAGGGGTAAAAAAATGGAGAAAGTTATAATTGGTATTATGCCACAAAAAGAAATTCGTGCGCGAATAGATGCAATTGCTAGTGGCCATCATAAGATTTTGAGAGATGAGCCTAAAATTTGGTTTACTTCAATTCGTTCGGTTGCTGAAGTGTTGAGTGATGATAATCAAACTCTATTACAGATAATTATTGAAAAAAAACCACAATCCATACAAGAATTGGCGAAAATAACAGGGAGACACTCTAGTAACTTATCAAGAACATTAAAAACACTAGCTAATTATGGCTTTATAGAGCTTGAGAAAATAAAAAAAGCTATACATCCTATTGTTAAATTTAATCAATTTAGCGTGGTTTTTAGCATTGGCAAAAGGTAAAAAATTACCTAAATTTGTAAAATAACATTGTTATTTGGAAAGAAAAAGATAAATATTTATTACTACCTGATTGAAGCGAGGGTATTTATTTGGGCTATAGTCTAATTTCCTCGATATTAGATTAAGCAATGAAACCCCGTAGGAGTTTTGCAGGACACAACTAGGACTTACTAGGCTCAACTAGGCTTTTTACTAACGGGC
>JAFEDN010000468.1 GCA_018241585.1 Pseudomonadota bacterium
TTAAGTTGGGGCTGTTTAATTTTTCCTTTGCGGGTATCTAACAGCAAGCTTGACTGGAAATTAAAAATTGTTTTAGTGATTTTTCCGCTGTTGCCTATTTTGTTGTATTGTTGGTTAGGTGATAGTTGTCAATTAAACCAATATTGGGCTTGGCAACGTCAAGAAAATGTGGTTCAGCAGCAAATGGCGCAAATAAAAAACCCCCAACAATTAATCGAGCGTTTGCAAAATCACTTGCAAGCCGACCCGAATAGTGCGGAAGGCTGGTATTTATTAGGTAAACTTTATTTAGATCAAAATCAATATTCAAATGCTGAATCCGCCTTAAAAAAAGCCAGTGAATTATCTCCAAAATCGATAGATGTGTTCGTAGCCCTTGCCAAAGCCAATTTTTTTAATCATCAAGGCCGCTTGGATCAAAGTATTTTAAACGAGTTGACAAAACGAGTCGAATCGGCCGACAATCCCCCGGTAGATGCTTTAAATTTATTGGCAGTCAATTGTTACCGTGAAAAAAATTATTCCCAGGCGGTACAGTATTGGCAAAAGGCATTATCTCTGGTTGCTCCTAATAGCCCTGATAGCCGGGCATTAATGGATATGATCAGTCAAGCTCAAAAGCAAGAAGGATGATTTTATGGCCGAACACATTGATGATATTTCTATTGAATATAGCGAAGATGGAATAGTCACCACTAAGCAATTAGATAAGACCATCTTAACCCGAGGCGCTTGGACCACCATTATTTTTCGTTATCAAACTTGGGATAAAAAATCTCAAAAATATGGCCCGGAAGCTTATAGCATTCGTCGCTATCAAAAAAAAAGCGGCACTTATCAGCAAAGGTCAAAGTTCAATATTTCAAGCGCTGAGCAAGCTAAACAAATTATTGAAGTTCTTAATCGTTGGATATCTGAGTGATAACGATTACTGCCGTTGTTAAAGCAAATTACTGCTAAAGTAACTTACCCCAAGTCCGCTGGTTGCTGTGCCAGCCATTTGAGGCGATAAAATCCTCCGGGTTAGGGTTTTCCGACCGGCGTAAACCC
>JAFEDN010000469.1 GCA_018241585.1 Pseudomonadota bacterium
CGGAGCTCAGTATCCAAACCAGGAAGCAGCTCTCGCTTCAGCGGGAGCTGCTGGTACTTTGTCGAGATATTTGCGGTTACTCGGTTTTGATGTTTGGTACGATAACCAATATCAAGATAGCGAATTAATCAAATTAGCCACTGAAAATAATCGAATCATTTTGACGCGGGACCTTCCGTTATTGAAGAACAAAAAAGTAACCAGAGGCTATTGGCTTCGAAACATTGCTCCAAAATTGCAAGTGGCGGAAGTTTTAAAAAGGTTTGATTTATTGAGGCAAGTTAAACCATTAACACGCTGCTTAGTTTGTAATGGGTTAATCCAATCAGTTGCAAAACAACAAATCGAAGCTTTATTACCCTCTAAAACCAAAGTTTTTTATCAAACTTTCTCTCAATGCCATCAGTGCCATAAAATCTATTGGCAAGGCGCTCATTATCAACAGATTCTCAATTTAATTGCAGAACTATTGCCCTAGCTTATTAATGGCTTTGGCCATGATGTTTACGTGGTCAGTCTTACTGATTTTCGTACAAATCCCAAAAAAAATTTTGGATTTGTACAAAAATTTTAGCTATAATGCTTTTTTATGGTATTAATTAAAAGAGAAGCAGCTAATACACTGAAAAAAATGGCAAAATCCTATCCGGTAGTTACCGTGGTTGGGCCGCGTCAAGTTGGAAAAACTACTTTAACCCGAGATGTTTTCTCTGACAAACCGTATGTAAATCTAGAAGAGCCTGATGTTTTAGAGTTTGCTATTAATGACTCAAGAGGTTTTATTAATCAATTTCCTGATGGAGCTATTTTGGATGAGGTCCAAAATGCGCCTAAATTATTATCTTATATTCAGGCAATAGTAGATAGAGAGAACAAATCTGGACAATTCATTTTAACCGGCAGTCAACAAATAGATTTAGGTGCAGCCATTAGTCAATCATTTTAATTTTAACATGGCCAGCACCTTGCTGTCTGATGATACTGAATACCTTTCCTGATGAGGGATCGCAAGGGAGAGGAGAGCGGAGCGACCTTTCCCTTCATT
>JAFEDN010000046.1 GCA_018241585.1 Pseudomonadota bacterium
TAAAAACTGACCAAGCATGTTACGCATAAGGAATATTTCAGGGACGACTAAATAATCTTTTACCAATTTTGACGCCCATTAAACGTAAAAACAATGAGACAAAAGGAGTTCCCATAAAAGGAGCTAGAACGACCCGGCTGAAGATAATATTATCTAAACGTTCTAGTAAATCGCTTTTCCAGATAAAGACGCTCCATAATGGTTTAATTACTGGCTGATACTTACCCATTAATAACCATTTAATTGCAATGGCAAGAAAACCGGCTAAAACAAAAACCATTCCAGAACAGGTAGGAAGTAATAAAAATAAATTGATTAATGAGTAATGATCATTTAAGTAAAAGAAACATTTTAATATTCCTATAGCAATCAAAAAAGAAAAAGTAGCTGGGACCATTATTCTGATTATTTCAATCATGGCTCGAATCCAAAATAAATATTTTGGCGGATTAAAAGTTAATTTATCTGGAAAACCAGTGTGAACTTCTCTTCTGGGCAGAAAAATTGGCGGAGAACCCAACCAGGCCATTTCAGGTTTTTTGGCTTGTTCATTTTCAGGGGCGATACTTAAACATCCTAGCAGACATTTTTCTCCAAACTGTATTCCTAGCGGGATCGTAGCTCGATTACCTATAAAAGTGTTTGCTCCGATGACGACCGGACTATAAGTGACTTTACCTAAGTAGATTCTGGGCACTCCAGCGAATACTGCTCCGGCTGAAAATCCGCCATCTTGAATAGTAATCATGTCAGGAGTGACGTGCGGTAAATCAGCTACTTCAACTTTTTTGCCAATTTTACTGCCTAAGCATCTCCAGAAGTAGGGGGCGTAAATACTTTCTGCCAGCGCTTCGATCTCCGGAAGATGCATAAGTAAATCTATAATCCATTTACGAATAAAAAAGCCGCTTTCGGTAGCATAAGTTCCGGGTTTTATCTTTCGGGTAAATAATTTTTTTAATATAATGATCATAGAATAAAGGCAGATCATAAAAGCCAGTCCACCCAAAGGAGCTGCTATAAAGATACTACTGAGCAAATTTAAAGAGTAGTGATAAATAAGTACTAATCCTGGTAAAAAGGCTGCCGTATAGACTATTTCTAGTAAAATAAAACCAAAATAATAGCAAAACCCATGTAGTAACTTTTTATTGAATGATATTTTTTCAACTTGATTCGGCAATTCTGGTATTGGTTCACCTTGGTTTGCCGGCATTGCTGGTGAGCCAAAGTAATGTTGCCCTTTACCGATAGTGGAATTTCGAGCCAGCATTGAACAATCTTCTAAAAAAGAATCATCTTCCATCACACTATTAATTTCTAAAACTGCTCGAGAACCTATAAAACAACGGCTGCCAATCGTATTGGTTCCAATAATTAAATTACCGTTTTCTACTATATATCCGTTAATGCCGGCATCCTGATTAATGCTGGTATTATCTCCAATAGCCAGCAAATCAAAAGTAGCAATATTAACAGTTCCTATATAACAATTTTTTCCAATTTTTGCGCCTTGCAACCGGCAGTAAATGTTAAACAAAGGACAACCGGCTAAAAAACGAATTGGAGAAAAAAGACGTTCAATTTGACGAACCAGCCACCATCTAAAATAAAATAAGCTCCATAATTTATAAACTCCCGCTTTAACCTTGCCTAAGATTAGCCATTTTAATGCTATGCAAAAAAATGCAGAAAATAACGGGAACAAGGTAATAAACGCCGCAATCGCAACATAAGGTTGCCAGGAATGTAGCGAGTAGCTATCGATGGTATATTTTAAGATGAATATAAAGGCTAATAATTCCCAGGAAATAATTCCAAATTGAAGGTAACAGCCGAATATTTGTAACAACCCGCAAGTAAAATATCTTAAATTGTTTTTTTGGATTTTTGCATCAGCATGGTCTTTAGCGGGTTGCTCGAAGCTGTGATGTTCTGCAAGATCACGAGTTATTTTTGTTGACAATTTTTCAATCGTGGGATGATCATAAATATCGCGTAAAGAAACGTGTTGTAATTCGGGGTCTTCTCTGAGTTGTGAAACGGTTTTTCCTGCCAATAAAGAGTGTCCGCCCAGATCGTAAAAAAAATCGGAATTGATCGAAATTTTTTCGGCGTTGAAAACTTTCGCCCAGGCATCAGCCAACTTTTTTTCTAGTTCATTTCGCGGAGCTAGATAATTTTTATGTTCAAAAACAGTATCGGTGGTTTTAGGCGGCAGCAGTTTTTTTCGATCAATTTTGCCGCTAGCCAATAACGGAAATTGTTCAACAAATTCATAGAAACTAGGAGTCATATATGACGCCAATTTTGCCCGAACAAAATTATGTAAAGCCATTTTATCAATTTGTTGTCCTTCACTAGGCTTTAAATAAGCTACTAAAAATTCGACACCGGGTGATTGGCTCCATACAGACACCGCCGCTTGGCTGATACCGGAATACTCGGTAATGATCGATTCAATCTCCATTAATTCAATGCGAAACCCTCGTAGTTTTATTTGGCCATCCCGCCGCCCGGTGAACTGTAATTCACCATTTGGTAGTTTTCGGCACAGGTCGCCGCTGCGATAAATTCTTTTGAATTGAGGGTGAGTAATAAATTTGCTTTGATTTAAATCCGGTCTATTAATATAGCCGCGGCTTAAACAGATTCCTCCAATGCACAATTCTCCTTCTGCTCCACTTGCCACGGGTTGTAAATCTTCGCCGAGGACATAAATTTCACAGTTTGCTATCGGTTTGCCAATAGTGACCGGTTTATCAGGATAACATTCGCTATAAGTAGTGATTACCGTGGCTTCGGTAGGACCATAAGTATTGATAATTCGTAATCCCGGTTTACTCCAGCGCTTTACTAACTCCTGGCTACACACTTCTCCGCCGACCACTAATACTTTTAAACTGTTAATAGGAGGTTCTAACATGGTTAGCATAGTAGGTATTGTCGAGAAAAAAGTAATAGTATGCTGTTCTAGAAATTGGCTTAGCCCAGCGCCAGCTCTGATTGCTTTTTCATGTGGGGTCACTAAAGTGCCGCCGGCAGCTAATCCAAGCCAAATTTCTTCGACTGATGCGTCGAAAGCTAAAGAAAATCCTTGGTAAATTCGGTCCTGTGAATTCAAGTTATAAATTTTTAGGGCATGATCAACGTAATTGCAGACACTATTATGGGCGATTTCTACTCCTTTAGGTTTGCCGGTCGATCCTGAAGTATAAATCACATAACAGGGAGCATTGGGCTGCAGGGTAAGCTCATCCGGCGCTTCTATGGGTTCAGCCTGCCAATCTGGATTTTTTTCATCTAAAATAAAAGTGGAGCAGGGCAGTGAGGTGTATTTGCTGGACTGTAAAGTGGTTGTTAGCAGTAAACTAGCGTTGCAATCTGTAAGGATGAATTCAACTCGTTCAGCAGGGAACTCAGGGTCCAGCGGCACATAAACTGCGCCTAATTTGAGAATAGCTAAAACAGCTTGATAAGCTAAATCATTACGTTCTGACAAAATACCAATATATTGCCCAGAGCAGACGCCCATTTTTTTTAAGCAGTGCGCCAGTTGGTTGGCTTTTTGTTCTAGTTGTAAATAAGTGGTAGTTTGATCGCGATAAATTAGCGCAGTGTGTTTTGGGTTTTTCTTTACTTGCGCTTCAAATAATTTATGCAAAAAATGCGGACTTTCAGACATGGGGTTCCTTAATTTTTACAATAAATTATAAATTTTTTTTAATTTGCGCCTATCAATGCGACCTTGACAAAATGATCTGGCAGTATCTATCACTGCCAAATTTTGAAGAGCAACACGTCCCAAAAGCATCCGAAATTTTAAAGGGTCTCGATTAGATAAAGTTAATTCGATTTCTTGAATTTTATCCCCTAATTTAACTTGTGTTCTAATAACGTAGCGATGTTCCCGATGTCCATTGGAGCTGGTAATGTCTCGTTCATCAACTAATGGCGCTTCACAATGAATGATGGTTTGGCAGTTGCCTTGGATTGGATAGACTGAAAATCTAACTAACTTGCGATTTTTAGTAAGATGCAGCTTGATATTGGCAGCATGTAATGCCGAAGTACGGGCTCCGGTATCAATTTTGACTTTAATGGCAGGGATATTAAGCTCAGGCAATTCACACCATTCCCTCCAGCCGATTAACATTAATCCATTAATATGTTTAATCATGCTGCTCAATCCAGGGGGTTAACTCTTCTTGATGTGCTTCCTCAATCACTTCAGGTGCTAACTCTTTAATTGGTTTGAATGAACCAATGTGAAATAAAGCTGCACCTTCATGAACTAAAGGCAGGTTGGTTTGACCAATGATCATGCCGGAAATTCGAGATTTAACCAGATATTCTTCTTCACCGATAGGATTAACGATCACTCCTAAAATTTCGCCTTTTTTGATTTTTTTTCCCAGCGATTTGTGAGTTTTTAAAATACCGCTATGGGGAGCTCTGATCCACAAGCTAAAGCGGGCGATAGGGGGGTGATGACTAGAAATGTTATTCTTAAAATTTAACATATTCAATGTCTGCATGACATTTAAAATGCCTTGCAAACCAATTTTAATAGCTGCTTCGTTAAATCTTAATGCTTCCCCCGCTTCATATAGTAATAACGGCACACCACGATCATTGGCTGCTTGTCTAAGTGAACCATCCCGAAATTTGGAATGTAAGATCACCGGTGCATTAAAAGCTTTTGCTAATTTTTCAGTTTGAGGCAAATCTAAATTTGCTCGAATTTGCGGTAAATTGGTTCGTTGCAATGATCCTGTATGTAAATCTATAAAGTGGGTGGCGTTGGCCACTAATTCATTCATGATTAGGTAGGCTAACCTGGCAGCCAACGATCCCTTGTTTGAGCCTGGAAAGGCTCGGTTCAAATCGCGTCGATCCATCAAATAACGGTCTTGATACAAAAAGCCATAAATATTTACAATGGGAACGGCAATCAAGGCGCCATGCAAGTTTTTAGTGAATCTTTTTTTTAATAATCTTCTAATAATTTCAATACCATTGATTTCATCTCCATGTAATGCTGCGGTGACACAAAGCACAGGGCCTTCGGTTTTGCCATTTATAACGTGGATCGGCATATTCATTGGTGTCCAGTCATATAATTTGGGCATGGGCAGCATAATGGTCATGCGCTTGCCAGGAGGAATCATAATTCCATTGATGATCAGTTCGCGAGCTTTTTCCATATCAATGAGGTTCCTTAACAGCAATTCGCGCTCAGCGAGAATTGCCTCATTTTTCAATGGGTTTTGCGTGTTTTTCGATATATTTAATGATTAAGGTAGCGATATCTTTTTCAGTAGCTGTTTCGATACCTTCTAATCCTGGGGACGAATTGACTTCCATCACCAAAGGACCACGGTTGGAGCGCAACATATCCACGCCGGCCACTCTAAGCCCCATAATTTTAGCGGCTCTGATAGCGGTTTCCCGTTCTGCTCTAGTGGGTTTAATGGCTTGCGCGACACCGCCTTGATGGATGTTAGAACGGAATTCGCCAGGTTCTGCTTGGCGTTTAATCGCCGCCACGACCTTATCACCAATAACAAAACAACGCACGTCCGCTCCTTGGGCTTCTTGAATAAATTCTTGAATAATAATATTGGCGTTTAAACCCATAAACGCTTGAATGACGCTATATGCAGCTTCTAGCGTTTCTGCTAATACCACACCGACCCCTTGAGTTCCCTCTATTAATTTAATTACTAGAGGTGGTCCGCCAACCATTTTAATTAGCAGATCAACATCATTAAGCGAATGAGCAAAGCCGGTAATCGGCAGGCCGATATTTTTTTTGGATAATAACTGCAAAGCTCTCAGTTTATCGCGTGAATGAGTAATACTTAAGGAAGAATTGACGGTAAAAGCGCCGATAGTTTCAAATTGCCTAACCACAGCAGCGCCATAAAAAGTCCGGGAAGTTCCGATTCGTGGGATAATCGCATCAAAATAGGGCAGTGGTCCCGTTTTATAAAGCACGGACGGTTCTTCTGCTGTAATATTCATATGGCAGCGTAAGTAATCGATAACTTCCGTGTAATGGCCTCTATTTTCAGCGGCTGCTTTAAGACGGCGTGTTGAGTATAAATCCTTTCCCCGGGAAAGAATGGCTATTCGCATGTAAAACCTCTTGAGATTTCATACATAGCATAGCATATCTTAGCTTATGCTCATATAAAAAGGGTGATTATTTCTATAATCACCCTTTTCAAAATTATCGCCAAATTCCTGAAAAATCTTTTTTAAGTTTTATCGTTACAATCCTGACTTAAAGAAAAAATGGTTTTTGCTAGCCCGATGGTAGCTTCAGTCAGCTTATCGTAATTTATTCTGTCATAAGTGTCATTTTGAGTGTGATATGCTTGCCAATCTCGAGCCCAAGCAGTATCCGTTACCATTATCCCCTGGTATCCTTGTTTCCAAAATGACTCTTGGTCTGAGGACTTAATTCCTGGTAAAAAACCCCAAGCGCTTAAGGTCTTGATTGGAATCGAACAAATACTTTTAAAATAATCGCTTGCATTTTTTACTAAGTCTTTCGAATTTCTATTTCCGATAAAAGCTAAGAAATTTTGTCTATAAGGAAGCAGATATTTTAGCACAGGTGGACCGTACTCCCCTCTTTTTTCGGTATAACAACCGATGGTTTCTAAGCTCAGCATCGCTTTTACCTGAAAGTCTAAGGACCTTAAATGCTTAGCATAATAATAGCTACCCATTTGTTTGGTGTGAGTGAAAGGAGGTTCTTCATTGACAAAAGCAACGAACTTGACGGGACAATCAGGTTTGGCGGCGGCCAGTAGTCTAGCTATTTCGAGCATGACCGCTATACCGGAGGCATTATCATTGGCTCCTGGCGAGTTTCCGGCTGAATCATAATGCGCACCGACAATCACCAGCGGATGCGAAGAATTTGCACCGGGAAGTTCTGCTTCAATATTGCTATAAATTTTATCTTTTATTTGATATTCCTGTACAGTTACTAAAAATTGATATTCATGGAAAACTGTATGGATGTAATTGGCCGCTTGTGTTAATGCAATATAATGTTGGAAATTACGTGGCCCGTAATCTTGAGATAAGATTTTTACATGGTTTTGTAATGATGACGCTAAAAGTCCAATGCTGTGTTTTAAAAGCATTCTTTAATTATAGGATGAGGCAAGGAGTCTGACCAGTACAGATGATTGGGGGAGTTTCGGTACTGCTACCCTGTCTTTGTTGCCTTTTTATCTCTTGAGAAGGGTTAGACGTTATCCCATGATTAATCAGCATTGGAGCGATCGGTGGTTTTGGTTTTACCGATTGAAATTTTCGGGAATGCGAGGATCGCCTGGCAGCCCGGAGAAGATATGGTGGGCAATATTATTGCCATCACTATCAGCTGCTGTTAGTAAATTAGCATTATGTTCATAAACGGATATATCAGTGGGTTATTCTACTTATCCCCTACTTTATTCCTCACTAATCCATTTTTGTCGGGTGCAGAAAAGAATTACTGTATGGCTAATTAGCTTAATCTTAGCTTAATATTTTAGCGGTATGATTAGTAAAAGCTGAAATCTGGTTAAAATTTTGAATTAAAAGAGTATGAATAAATATCAAATACCCAACGATATCATAGGGCCTGCTAGAGAATTTCTGTTAACCCATTTAGAAGACCCAAGAACGAAAAGTGGAGCTATTGGAATTAGAGTTGATAGCGAGTATAAAAATATAAGTAGAATAAATGATTCTGTTGATTGGCTGGCAGAAGATAGTCCACTTAAAGATTGGCTACGAGTTCCAAAAGACAAGAGCGAACTAGCTCAATTTTTGCAAGCTGTGGGAACGCTACTGCCTAAAATTGTATGTGCAGAAGGAAACCAAGATAATATCCATCCTAAACTTCTTGAGAAGATTCATCTAGTTTATCCTGAATTAAAAGAAGAAAATATCGCTCCCACAAGAGTAGTAGCTGCCGTATTCACCAAATTTATTGAGATATTATTTGATTCTAACAAACCCTCTACCTTCCCTTTTCATATTTCTATATTAGCTCAACATTTTGCAGCAGTAGAAGTAACTGCAGATGGTGAGGGGTTAGCAAATTTTGATCAAAGTAAGATATCGCTTGCTACTTTAAATAAAAAGGATGAAGAATTTTTTTCTAATTTTTGCTGGCACATCATTAATTTTAATAGTAATTTCCCCGAGGTAAAAGAATGGGAAGCAAAAATAGCAAAGAGTAAAAAACCAGGTGAAGAAAAGGATAGAGAAGAGCAGCTAAAGCATCCAGAACTAAAAATTCCTCCAGGTGATGACCTTTGTAGTACCTTAAGTGCTCTTTTCACACGTCCCTACAGATGTGAAAAATTACCTAGTTTGGCAGAGATACGTCAAAGTATTTCACAAATTAAACGAAGTATAAACAATGAGTTAAAACAAGACCAGGTATTACAAGAAGATTTTAAGTTGTTCGAACAGGTGCTACCGTTAGTTCGTGAAAGTGATCATTATGAATTACAAATATACAAATTGAGAGAGTCAAAGGTAGTTACGCCAGTAGTTGATTGGCTTAGTAGTCTTGAATGTTTAATGAAGTTAAAGTTAGCAGAAAAAGATGAATTAAAGAAAGAAAATAAATCAGATAGATATACTGCAAAAGAAATTTATCAAGCACGCATAGAGCGTTTATTATTTCTAGTTAAACCCTTCTGGGAAGAAATTCAACCTTTGTTTCCTTTACTGCAAGCAATAGGTATTTTAAAACCTGGTAAAGTTTTTGCAGATACTTTTACTGAATCTGTTTCGGATGCCAAAAAACTATCTGATTTAGCTAATTTTTTGAGAAATGATAATAATGCCCCTGCGAATACTTTACAATTTTTACAAGGGTGTGAATGTTGTCTGGCTAAAGCTATTA
Source organism: Pseudomonadota bacterium (assembly GCA_018241585.1). Taxonomy (GTDB): domain Bacteria; phylum Pseudomonadota; class Gammaproteobacteria; order Coxiellales; family Coxiellaceae; genus JAFEDN01. Next base: position 8,927 of record JAFEDN010000046.1, read on the forward strand.
AATCAAAAACCATAGCGGAAATTTTAAGTTACTCTACTGTTGGTCATAAAATCATTTCTCGGCAACAAAATAAAATAGTTGGTGACGCTTATAGAGTATTGCAATTATCGCTACAACCCGAAAATAGAAATAGATTCAACGAACCTCGTAAATTTGAAAAAGAATGGACTCAGACTTTTGGCTATCCACAACTGTTGCAATTAGAAACTAAATTAGAGAACACGGATTTTAAAGAAAGTGATGAATTTGATTCACTCTACAAATTTTGCATTAGTAGCAACAAATTTGACGATTTTACCAGAGATAATGGGCTTGGAAAAGCGATTGTTCTTATTAAACCAGATGGAGCAATAATTGAATCTCCTCCTAGTTTAGGAAATAGTAAAGACCCTAAAGTTTGCTTCGAGAAAGTTTTAGAATTTATTGAATCACTTGGCAAATTTGATTTTGCTACAAAGAAAGCTATTCTTCATTGGGTCTTAACTGTTCAATATATGAGCCGAGATTTAGTTTTTCAATCCTTAAATAGGCATTGTATTGCAGATCAAAAATATGACCTACCTGTAGGCAAAACTGATTGGGATTCCGAAAGATTTGTAATAACTTTTGAAAATGGCCAATTACAGGCTAAGGGACTGAAAAATTTTCTAATTACGGATAACAATCAAGCTGTTGAAAGTAAAGAATTTCCTTTGTACAACACTTCTTTAAAGACAGTGGCTTCCGGAACAATTTTACCTGGCCGTGGTGTAAGTACTAGAGTGAATGCCACTTTAGGATTTGATTTACAGACACTCGATCCTAGTAATACTTATGATTTTGAGACACGTTTGGCAAGTATAGGTTGGGATGATAATAATGGCTTAAAAGCAAGGGGCTTTAATAACTTTTATGATGAGCGAGCTCATTTATTACTGAAACATCAGAAATTTACTGATTTTGACTCCGATTTTCAATTATTGAGATATTTGGTCAGTATTCATGGACCGCGAAATCATAAAACAAGTTTCGAATCACTTCTTAAAAATTTTTATAATTATTATATTGAAAAAATTAATTATAGAGATCAGATTAGATTTTCAAATTTTTTAGTATCGATTTTAGGTAAGGATTTGCTTGCTGATTATTATTTTGAATCAAAAAATGAAACTCAACGTACCAGTGGTATCACTACCCGTGAATATAAAGAGGTTATAGTGTTACCTGATATGAAGTATCTTCCTGAAACACTTGATTCTGATACATTATATTTAATGAGGGAAACCAACGAACAAAATAAATATAAAGCAGCATGGTGTAATCGTCTTGATACAACAATGCCGACCGTTAATTTTTGTCCCGGTGAAATCCCTTTTGATAATCAACCGAAAACGTATCAAAAAGGCTCAGAGGAATATACTACAGCCCTGGCTAGCTTCCCAGAAGCAACTGCATCTTCATCAAGCGAAGCTCCATCAGATAGTAAAGTAGAAATACCAGGAAATTATAGAAATGAGCTATTTAATTTAATAATCCGGCATCAACCAGAATTAATTGTTCGATATCAGAGCCTGTATTCAAGGTTTGGTTTAACTCCTGATTGCTTAGAAAAATGTGCCGTAGGAATATATCCCTTTGCTACAGCAAGTAGTTTATTAACCTATTTGGGTAACTTCACTAATCCGCTTATTCAAAAATTTAAAAACTTACATGATCATTTATCTTTAAATAAACCTATCAATGAAACATTAACCATATATAAACAAAATAGGGAAATAAAACTTGATGAAGATGAAATAAAAGAATTAAATCATCATACCCTGTTATTTAACAGCTTGAAAGATTATTGTAATCAAAATGAAATTATTGAAATTGCTCATGAATTAAGTGTTGGCAAAAATGATAAGTTTATTCAGGTTATGGATGCGGTTTTAAAAAAGACCCATCAAAACAAACAAAAATTAATGGATCTACTTGTTTATATTTTGCCTGAATTGACCAATTATTCAAATTCAGAAAATTCAAGCGCTAGCGCCCAAGAGGTGGTTACTTTTACCAGCAGCTTAGTGAATAATTTACAATATGGAAGTAATAAAAGTCCATTTGGCAAAAGCCGCTTTGAAAAATTAAAAACTCTTATTCAAAATAATGATCCTATTATTCCCTGTCAATACAAATTAGATCAGCAAGTTAACGCTATTACTTTCTTATTATGTTATGGATTGTTAGGAGTTAAAGGAGAAAATACTTGGTACCATACTTTTAAAAGCAGTTACTCAAATGGCAATTCTTTAGCAAGAATACTAGGAGATCAAATCGGTATCGATTTGGCTCAATTTATTCCTAATATTAATCAAACTTTTGGAGATTTATCTTTTAAGCAAGTAAGAACTGAAATTTTATATCATTTGAAGTTGAAGACGCTGCTGAATAAATTTAATGTTAAAAATGCGAGCGAATATAAAGAGACAGCTACTGAACTCTGCAAGCAATACCCAGATCTAATTAGAGATCTACAAAAACATACGAGAGAGAAAATTGATTATCAATGGTTGTTGAATAAAGCGAATAATCAAGTCTCTTATGATTCGAAGTTGCAGACTTTAGTAAGTGAATTTAAAGATTTGAGTTTAAGTGCATATCAAGATAAAGCTGAAGAACTTGTTGTTAGGTATAACACCTTGATTCAAGAATGCAGTCAGCATTTAGGAACAACAATTAATGCCCCATGGCTGTTAAATAAAGCTGTGGAAGCTTTAGTTAATAGAGAAACAGGTGAGATTAAATCACCACATAATGAGCAGAAAATTTTTGATCAAAATGAACATACGGGTTCTGTGCATTTTTTATATGATCAAAAAAATCTTTCTTTGTTAAAATCTCTCATTAAAAATATAATTTGTAAATATGTGCAACAACACGGTTCGTCGCCAGAGTTGATAGTTTTGACTGCTATGATGGACAGACCAACTAATATCAATGTTCTTCGATTAGAATTAGGGAAATTCATCGAGTGGAAGACCAGAGCATTTAAACAACCCCTTTTGTCAGGAACAAGATCTTGCCGTTTATTATCTGCTTGTCGTCCACAAAGCGATGATACGCCAGCTTTGAACGAAGTTCGTAATAATTTGAAAAAAATGTGTAATCTACATTTGAAAGAGTTACAACCGTTCCTAACGTTATATTCGCAAAGCTTTGTTGCCCCAATACCTTCATAACTTGGATACTTAGTCAGCAGTTCCCGCTGAAGCAAAAATTACCTGTAAACTTATGAAATATTAAAAGATTTATTTTTCAATTCCCGATGAGGGATCGCAAGGGAGAGGAGAGCGGTAGCGACCTTTCCCTTGATTA
>JAFEDN010000470.1 GCA_018241585.1 Pseudomonadota bacterium
CTCTTCCCGAAACAATAAATTGATCTGAATCTGTTCCAGGCGTCACTTTTCAAGCCACATTGGAAATTAATTCGCGATCTAAGCGTTCACTAATTTGACGGCTAGTGACAAATTTGCCTTCTTTGCCGGCAAAAGGCGAGTCATTGACCTGAAAAGTCATGCTGACCGTAGGTTCATCAACCACTAGGGCCGGCAGGGCTTCGATTTTTGCAGGATCGCACAAAGTATCAGATATATGGATGTTGCTAATACCAGTCACTGCAACAATATCACCTGCTTCCGCCGAAGAGACTTCTTCTCTTTTTAAACCCATAAAGCCTAGTACTTGTAATACACGCCCAGAGCGAGTTTTTCCTTGATCATCTACGATGACTACCGGGGTATTGGTTTTAATTCGACCTCGGGTAATCCGGCCAATACCGATTGCACCCACATAGCTAGAATAATCCAAGGCGCTAATTTGCATTTGGAACGGCCCTTGAGCGTCTACTTTAGGTGGCGGCACTTTTTCCGCAATCATGTCTAATAAAACATGCATGTTTTTTTCAGGGTTATTCAAATCCAGCATAGCGTAACCTTGCAAGGCAGAAGCATAGACTACAGGAAAATCGAGCTGCTCATCGGTTGCACCTAGTCTGACAAATAAATCGAAAACTTGGTCAACTACCCAATGAGGTCTCGCTCCAGGACGATCCACCTTGTTGACTACTACGATAGGCTTTAACCCCCAAGAAAAGGCTTTTTGGGTGACGAAACGGGTTTGCGGCATCGGTCCGTCTACAGCATCAACCAGTAATAGCACCGAATCAACCATCGATAAAATCCGCTCGACTTCGCCTCCAAAGTCGGCATGTCCGGGAGTATCAACAATGTTAATTCTGTAGCCATTCCAAGAAATAGCGGTATTTTTGGCAAGTATGGTAATACCACGTTCTCTTTCTAAATCATTTGAGTCCATCACCCGTTCAATCGGGCTGCTTCGTTCCCCTAAAGTACCGGACTGCCTTAAAAGTTGATCAACTAAAGTGGTTTTACCATGGT
>JAFEDN010000471.1 GCA_018241585.1 Pseudomonadota bacterium
ATTTATCGGGCCGAGAGTTTAAGCAGATTACGGCATTCCAATATGCGTTATGGGCGCTGGATTATCACATGTGGACCATGATCCAGAAGTACCTGCCGAAAGCATCGCAAGCAGAACAATTACAAGCGTTAGAGAGCAAAGGCACAGCGCACGGTCACCATTTTAGTCTCCAAGAGCTGACCGATGCATTACAGGTATATGTGGACAATGTGGAAAAATGGAATTATGACCAGCGAGCGGTCGATCAGTGGTGCAAAAAGGTGGGTGGAGCGCAAACACGATTACCGGCGCATGTGGTGAATGAATACTGCCGGGCAGATCGCCCGTTTGAGCCGTGTCCGCAAGAGTGGGAATCGAAGCTACCACGAACACGAGATGTTCCCGAAATATGGGATAGTACTCAATCAAAATATATTAAGGGTTCATGGTTTATTACGCCCTTATCTAAAGACAACCTGAGCCGCAATTTTGCTTTTTGCCGGTATTGGCTTGCCGGGGCTGGAGTGAGTGACCGTGTGGCCATGCCGCCCATAGTTGGTAGTGACCTCATAGCTCTCCGATCCTTGTGGAAGACACGCACGCAGCAGTTGGAGTTGCTGGTGCGCCAGCTAGGTGCGCCTTCGCTTGTCGCTGGAAATACGACCGGAAAGGTGGAACCGACCATATTTCGTATCTAGTCTTGGATTGGCTGAAGTGATTACGTCTCCCTGCCAGCTCAAATGCTTTAGAAATTAAATCCAATAAATTTGTTCAATACATGCTTATCGTCATTACGATCCCGATGCAGTGAGCAGGAACCCATCCAGTTCGAACTTTGTAGAAAATTCTGCACTGGATTGTTTCGCTGGCGCTTGCAATGACGATGTAATGTCACAGCAGTTCCCGCTGAAGCAAAAATTACCGATCAGCTCACGAAATATTCAAAGAATTATTTTTCAATATAAATATTTTTCGTAGAAAAACCGATCCTGATGAGGGGTCGCAAGGAGAGGAGAGCGGTAGCGGCCTTTCCCTTGATTGCTGAGTTCCGGCTTTGCCGG
>JAFEDN010000472.1 GCA_018241585.1 Pseudomonadota bacterium
TATTTAAAAAACTGCCAAGAGCTCGAAGCGATTAAAAACTTTTTGAGAATTGTAATAAAAAGCTGCCAGAATATCGCGGATGAGTGTGCTGTTTTAAACCATCCGCAAAAGCAAGACTTCCAAAGATTTGCTCATCGACTCCTTGAACTGGATCCTTCGCTGGCAGTTTCTTTAGATGAAAAAAACAATTCTACAGCCAATCGCTTAGAAGAAAAGAATGCTGGTCTTGAATCACAGTATTTTAAGTTAAAAAGGGATCATGAACTGAAATTACAAGCAGGGCGAGCAAAGCGTGACCAATGCTTAGTCCCAGGGCTTGATCTGACTATCTCACGAGGTCATTATGATGCACTGCTTAAACGAGTCGCAATGAGAGAACGAGTTGATCTTATTTTATCGCGAAATGAGCTGCCATTTATTGTAAATATTTATTTACTTCGATTGATTTTATGTTTTGATTTTGCAGCTATGCCTGTGCTGCTGCTTTTTGATAAATTAGACGTTGCCAAATTTGGTATAATTAAAAATTTGATTGAAATCAAAGAAGCAGTTCAGTCTCCTATTAAGATTGAAACACCAGGTCTTCGTGCGGCTGGACACGAAGCTCTTGAAGGAATTTATTTATTAGAAACCTTACTTAAATCGGATAGCTCATTTCCTGAGAGTTTTACACAATTATCAGAAGCTTTAAAGAATGTGCAAGCAGCAATAAAATATCCTCAACAAAAAAACCTTGAGTTCAAATTTAATCAAATGTGGTCAAATCTTTTTAAGAAAGGGGTCTATAACTCAACATCAAAAACCGTTTCTAATCCACAACCGATATATAGAATAATTAGTTCTTGAGAGTAGGTCATTGCCTTGCAAGTATGATATTCTAAAAGAATATTTTAGGGATGATTAAATAGATCGACATCATCAGTATGATATTATTAATTGATAATTACGATTCCTTCACTTATAACCTAGTTCAATATTTTCGAGAATTGGGTCAGCAAGTGGCAACTTTTTTTAACGATAAG
>JAFEDN010000473.1 GCA_018241585.1 Pseudomonadota bacterium
TTTGGGAGGAGTCATCCCTAATATCGATACTTACCTATTTCCCTTAGTGTTATTGATCATATTTCTTTCTATAGTTCCTGGATTGTTTCATTTACTAAAGGTTAAAACTCGCCGATCTAAAGGCAAATTTGAATAGAGCCGTTGATGCAATGATGTACTTGGCCGCGGTCATCTTTCAGCAACAATTCACCTTTTGTAGAAATGCCTTGCATCCAACCCGTGAGCACGTTCTGAGGTTGAGTAATTTGGATTTTTTTCCCAAATAAGTAATCATATTTGCGCCAAAGGTCGAAAAAAGAATCAAAACCACCTTGGCAAAATTCTAAAACGGATGAAACACAATGATTTACCAGTAGTGCCGCAAATCGATTTCTGGCAATTTTTATATTTTGAATCTGCTCTAAGCTGGTATGGGGCTGGTTAATCTGGTGTTCATAGTTGGGGCTAGAGAATAAATTCACTCCAATGCCAATGACTATTTTACAGCTGGATAAAATCCCTTGATTGACCTCAACCAAAATCCCAGCTAATTTTTTACCCTCATAATAAACATCATTCGGCCATTTCAATTGTAAGCCACTGCTGTCGATCCCATAAGCACCCAAGGCTTCTGCTGTAGCTATTCCTACAGCCAAACTCAATCCCGTGATTTGATGCAGCGGTTTATTAACTTGATGCAGCAGAGAAAAATAAATTTGACCGCTCGGAGAAAACCAACTTTTACCTCGCTGACCTCTACCGGCAGTTTGTTGTTCTGCGAAACAAGCCACCATAGACGGTGGATGTTCCATCTTCAGCAGATAATTATTGGTAGAATCTACTGACTCCAGCAAAATCAGTTGGTTTAACCGGCTAAGCGTCAGTTCAGAAAAAAAAGCGCGCATTAATGTGTCATTTAATAACTCAATGCTCATAGTTCCCTTCAGCAGCGATGCAATTTATGTTACAATTAGAAAATTTAACACGAGATAGGTTAGCAATGTCAGCCAGAATACGCAATGTCGCCATTATCGCAC
>JAFEDN010000474.1 GCA_018241585.1 Pseudomonadota bacterium
TAAAAATGGCGGAAAGCAATTGTATTTTAAAAATTAGGTGGTGGATTTTGGTTAACTATGAGGCTTGTTTTTTCAATTCGCAAAAAACATAGCTTTCAAGATAATGCCCCAACAAATGTGGATTTTCTATTAATTGCGTGGGCGTGATTTGTCTCAGCGAGCATAACAAGCCCGTGTCGACAAAATGAACCTTGGGAGATTTAATGAGCCGTTTATGATGATTGCGATGCCAAGCTGGCAAATTTTCAACAAGGTAAAGACGTTCAAGCCAATTAAAATAACGTGCCATCGTTTGGCGAGATAATCCAATTTTGGCAGCCAATTCACTATAGTTTGTAATTTGTCCGACTTGCTCCGCTAATAATCGTAAAAATTGAGCGAGCGCATCAATATGTTCGATGTGACTAATCTCTTTGATATCTTTTTGAACGAGACTGTTTAGATATTGTTGATACCAAGCATTTTTGCGCGTCAATGAAGGTCGTGATAAGGGTTCGGGAAAACCACCAGCGATGATTTTTTCAATTGATACTTTACACAGGCGCACTTCAGTAGTGGTTGGCGCTTTTCCTTGTAATATTTGCGGTAAGAAATTGGGAACAACTACAAGAGGCCTCCTATTTCTTAGTTAGAATAATATCATTGTATCGTCTAATCGTCCACAGAATTGCGTCCAAACGTCCATAAAAGACCGTCAAATCGTCCAATAAATTACTGGGTCTGATTGTCATTAGACGTAATTTAGGGGATAATACTTTAAAAATTCCGTGCCGGAATTTTGCCGGAATCAGGGGGTCACAAGGGGTCTCGATTTCGGATTTCTGGCTAGAATTTAATCAGGTAGTGAAGGGCGTCCGGCGACAAGGGGTCAAATCCTGGTGACTCCCCACATCTACTCATTAAAAATCAGTAAGATACAAAGATTTGATTGACGGTGCCTAGCTCACTGTGTTCTTTCTGTGTTTTAGCATTATGCTCTGGATTATTGGGTTAATAGTTATAGAAAGAAAGAT
>JAFEDN010000475.1 GCA_018241585.1 Pseudomonadota bacterium
CTCACATAAATGTTAGCCAAAGCTTGACCATAGGTGTCATGAAAATGCATGGCAATTTTTTCAGGAGGAATTTTGCTCATAACCACATCTAGCAAGTTTTTAACATGTCCAGGGGTAGCCACTCCAATGGTATCCCCCAAAGAAATTTGATCACAACCCAGATCAATCAGTTTTTCAGCGATCTCTAAAGTACGAAAAGGAGCAACCAAACCCTCATATGGACAAGCGACTACGCAAGAAATATACCCTCGTACCGGTATATTGTGCTGTTGCGCTAAATCCATGACCTGGCTAATCCGAACGATACTTTCATCCAACGAACAATTAGCGTTTTTTTTAGAAAACGTTTCAGTAGTCGCTGTAAAAACAGATATTTCTTGAACACCCGCAGCAATAGCCAATTCCATTCCATGAGCATTTGGTATCAACGCAGGATAACGGACTCCAGGCATGCGGCTCATGTTCCTAACCACCTCACTGTGGTCCGACATTTGTGGAACCCATTTGGGAGAAACAAAGCTAGTGCTTTCAATCACCTTCAAGCCACTTTCAGCTAATTTCTGGATAAAGTCCAATTTAACGATCGTAGCAATATTGGTTTGTTCGTTTTGAAGCCCATCTCGTGGACTCACCTCAATTAAATTAACGGTTTGGGGCAATGCCATAAACTTCCTTTAAAGCGCTAAGCGACTTTCATAAATTGCCTGGCTTGTTGAGTCCAGCTCTGAACTTTTTGCAAAATTGCTGAAGGGTTCAAGTGGGTGAATTGACCATTCTTAAGCAGCCGCTGGCCGGCAACCCAAACATCACTAACTTGTTGAGAGTTTAAAGCGTACACTAATGGTGACATGGGATTATAAACCGGCTGAGTAATAAATGAGCTTAAATCAATAGCGATAAGGTCCGCTGCTTTGTCTGGTTCCAAAGAGCCAATTTGCTTATCTAAACCAAATGCTTTGGCTCCGTGTAAAGTAGCCATTGCCAGCGCCTGCGAAGCGGGTAGGGTGGTGGT
>JAFEDN010000476.1 GCA_018241585.1 Pseudomonadota bacterium
GTGCTGCGGGTGATATTAATGGCGATGGAGTTGCTGACTTGTTGATCGGTGCTCCCTATCATACGAGCTCTACGGGTCGCAGCTATGTGGTGTTTGGCGATGCGCCGCCGGTGCTGGTACAAAACCAGTTACAACTTTATTCTGGTGAAACTGTTCCGGTTGATACTACTTTTCTTTCTGCTTTCGACCGCAATCACAACAATTATTCTTTGATATTTTATCCGGCGAATGTGACGCACGGTTACTTTGAAAGTGTTTCGCAACTAGGCGTGCCGTTAACTAATTTCACGCAATCCCAATTGTTGAATGGTACAATCCAGTTTGTCCACGACGGCAGTGCTTTTTCACCAGGCTACAATATTACCGTGCGCAGCGACGGTATTGCCTGGACAGGACCGCACGCAGCCAATATTACTTTTATGCCGTCTACAACGATTGTTCCTACGCCCACTCCAAGCTTATCCCCATCAACCGTTGCACCGGCAACACCGACGCCTTCTCCCACCCTCACGCCGACTCCAACCCCGACGCCTCGCGCGCCGATTGTATTGGTGAATAACCAGTTGACGTTCAACAATGGCGGTCAGGTCATTCTATCTCCTGCGCAATTGCAAGCGACGGAGGTGGGTTATGACAATAACCAGTTAGTTTTTCTGATCAGTAACGTCGACAATGGTTATTTTACCTTAACGAATCAAAACACGACTCACCTGACCGCATTTAATCAATCGCAGATCATCAACGGTGAGGTGCTGTTTGTGCACAGCGGCAATAGCGTTCCCCCGTCCTACACGGTGATGGTCACCGATGGTGTGCAATACACCGTCCCCAACACGCCAGTGATTCATTTGACGGATGCGCCGATCATCATCGAGAATACCCTGACGCTGCAACCGGGTGAATCTGTCACGCTGACCCCGGCTAATCTCAACGTCAATGTGACCGACGGCAGTACGCCGGGACAGGTGATCTGTCAGGTGCGTGACCTGCAACATGCGATG
>JAFEDN010000477.1 GCA_018241585.1 Pseudomonadota bacterium
GCATCACTATCTCACTTCCGATCAGATTATTAAGCATACCGGCTTTGATGCTTTTATCGACCCTAAAAAAATCGACTGGAATCATGTGAATTTTAACAACCATCATATTAGAAGACATCAACAATTTCTAAAAGCATGGGCTGCACTAAATCAGCAAAAAATAAATAATCAAGAAGCGATGACTAAAGGTGAGGTAACTATACTGAATAACATGAAAACAACTCTTGAAAATATTTATAATGGGCATACCGTTACTCCAGCTAATTATTACTATAGTCCTCGTTCCATGCATGGTAAAGTTCCTAGCTTTTTGGCTCCTTTGAAAAATCCAGAGCAATATCGAGTTTTAATTCCTGGAATACATGAATACGATTTTAAGTTCTATGTTATTCCGGCTAAAGTGGAGAGAGCGGCAGGAGAAAAAAAATGAAATTTTTCCTTTCTTCAGTACTATTACTTATTTTTATTTCAGCTCATGCTGCCGATGAGGGTTCTTTTGATGTGGGTGGGGTGGATGCTAAATTGCTGCATATCTGTAATTGTCAAAATTCAGGGCATATTTATGCTGAAAATTATCAGCATCAACAGAAACTGATCTATAAATCTAATCATCCATTTCCACCGGGTAGTTCTTTTATGTCTGATCAAGACAAGGATTCAGATATACTGAGTGTTGTTTTTGAATGTGATGCTGAAACTGGAGATAGATCTTGTATCCGATTTTTTAATCGCCGCAATAATCAATTAAGTATCGTGTACCCCTATATACTCGATTATGATTCCAAGAGAGACATCGTTGCTTTTTACGAAAAAGATAAAAATAAAGTAGTCCTTAGCCGTGCTTTTAACCCCTGTAGCACGCCTTTAACTTATCCTATTATATTAGAAGAGGACTCTGACTTTGGTATTAAAACGAAATTTCTATCGACAGGCAATCTCCAATTGGATTATGAAACACCCAGGGGAAAAGATGTCCTTAAAATTATACCTGTCAATTATA
>JAFEDN010000478.1 GCA_018241585.1 Pseudomonadota bacterium
AACCATTCGGGTAGTTTTTGGGGAAAAACGGCACAATGATGTCGGTTATGGGATTCTGTGGCAATATAGAGCACGTTATTTGGGTATACGTAATCTCTGTGCAGCCAATTGGTGCGTTTACGCGCAAAAGGACTCCCGCTGCTGGATAAACAGCGCACTTGATCTGAGGGAGACAATCGCCAAAAACGGGTCGCCGCCCAATTCGCAATAGGAATCATGACCGCTTCTTGATACATGTCAAATTTTTTCTGCTTGTTAAATTGCAATAACCGTTCCCAACCATCTCTGAAGTGATTCGGCCACTTGCCGGGCACACTGTTTTTCTTATGCCAGATAAATTCTTCGGTCCACAACCACCCTTGGCGGCGCAACGCTAAAATCAGCTCCAACACCTACGATGATTTTTCACCCTGCACCGTATGTTCTTTGATATTTAAAATGAAGGTGCCGGTGGGTTTGAGCACCCGGTACAACTGTTCTGCAATCGGCAAAAACCAATTGACATACTGCGCTGCCGGTACATTGGGGTAGTGCTTTTGTCGTTGATTCGCATAAGGCGGCGACGTAAAAATCAAGTCGATACTGTGATCCGACAATTGGACTAGTCGTTCCTGGACGTCGCCGCAGAGAATTTGATTGATCTCCGGTGGCAGGTGGTTCATGCGGAAACCACCGGATTCAGGGCGGAGGTTAACTCAGGTTGACCGGGGACCTCTTCAGGTACCGTGATGGGCATGCGCTCAGCGAGGGTCAATGCATTCAGGGCTTGCACGCGAATCACCGTCAGGGTGGGCGTACTGATTTCCCGGCAACACACGGTATTGGCGGCATCAATTAAATGCTTCACTTCCGCCGAACTATAATGGGTCGTGATGCGATGGGATTTATGCCCTAATAAATCCTGGCGATCTTCATGGCTGACGTGAGCTGCCCGCAATCGCCGGCCAAAGGTATGTTTGAGAGCGTGAATTCTTACGGGGATGTTCAGTTGTTTTCGGGCTATTTGCCAGGCGCGATTATTCATTTCAGATACCCGATCTTGACCGTCTCTACCGGTAAACACATAAATCGGGTGCTGGCCTCGCACGTCGTCAATCACTTGCCGGGCAATGTCATTGAGAATCACCAATCGGTCACATTTATTTTTGGAATAGGCGCTGGGAATCACAAAGACACTGGTGTTCAGTTCCGGAATCGGATATTCCCACGCCCAACAGAGTTGACAGACCTCCTGATCTCGCAATCCCGTATTGACTTTAAACAGCGCCATCCCTCGCAAATAATCGGGTAATAAGGCGAATAATTGATCCTGTTCTTCCCAGGTCAGGGGATAAGGCGGTCGACTCTGGACCAGAGGCAGTAATTTGATTTTCGGTGCACTGGCTAACCAGGTTAAGCCAAATTCATCAAACCATTCGTGATGCGCCAGATTCAGGATTTGCCGGATAATTTGTAAGGCATGATTAATCGTCCAGTGGGTGACACCAATGGCACTTACTTAAGAGATAATTGATTAATAAACAATAGGATATAGAAGTAAGTCTCCTATATTGTTAAGATAAATTTTTTTTCACAGAAACAATCTAACAAGGAGACTTACAAATGAATAATGATTTTAGCGCCTATTCTCTCAGCACGGGAGGGGATATCAACGGTGATGGGCATGCCGATCTACTTATTGGCGCTGTTGGCTATCCAGCAAGTATTTTTCGTGGTCTAGGTCGCAGTTATGTCGTATTTGGTGGATCTGAAGTAAGTAGCAGTGGGTTAATAGAATTGTCAAGTTTAAATGGCATTACGGGTTTTAAACTCGATGGTGAATTCAATGGTGATTTGAGCGGTGTTTCGATCAGTGCAGCCGGGGATATCAATGGTGATGGATATGCCGATATGCTTATTGGAGCTCGGGGTTACCCCGGAGGTAATGACAAAGGTCGCACGTATGTAATATTGGGTGGCTCAAGAATAGGCAGCAGCGGGTTATTAGCGCTATCGAGCCTGAATGGTTCCACGGGTTTTAAACTGGATGGTGAATTTAACGGTGATCAAAGCGGCCTTTCGGTCGGTGCAGCCGGCGATATTAACAACGATGGAATAGCGGACATAGTCATAGGGGCTCCAGGTCATGTTTCGGGTGGCCGTAGTAGTATTCGGTGATGTTACTCCGCAATTGTTACTTAACCAATTGTCAATTAATCAAGGTCAATCGATAGTCCTTACTTCTCAAAATTTCTATGCGACTGACAATAGCCCCGTCTCTTTTATTGTCAGCAATATCACTCATGGGCATTTTGAATTAGTAAGTCAACCTGGGCAGCCTATTACGAATTTTAATCAATCAGCCATTGTTGCCCAACAAATTCGATTCATTCATGATGGGAATTTATTTCCACCTAATTATGTTGTTCAAATTCCTAATCCCGGCATTGCGTTATCTCCACCACCCCAAAACGGAACTGTCACCTTTTATCGAAAGCCAATGTTCACAATGAATTCTTTGGCCGTTCACCAAGGCGAAAATATATGGATGACTACTTCACTGCTGAATGTTACCGATGATTATCCGGCTGATCAGGTTAATTTCACCGTCAGTAACCTGCAACATGGTCAGTTCAGGTTAGTATCCTCTAATACTTCAGTGATGAAATTTACGGAACAACAATTATTATCTGGACAAATATTGTTTGTACAAGACAATAGCGCCAGCGCACCGATTTACCAAGTGAGCTTGAACGACCCCTATTTCACGTTGCCGCCTACGTCATCTGCCTCAATCACTTTTTATTCACGGCCCGTTTTTATCGCCAATCAATTTATGGTACAAAGAAATGGCATCACATTAATCACTGCTGCTGAGGGGTTGGAAGAAAAATCAGAAGGAGAGGTAGCACACTCTTCATTTTGTGCATTTTTTTCTTGCTGTCGATCCCCTCGCGCGAAAAATAGTAGAATAATTGAGTTGGAAGAGTTAAAAGAAGAAAAAGATGAAAAAACAACCCGGAAATCAGGAGATTTAGGAATAAAAGAGCTGTCTTTAGAAGAACCGGAATCATCAGATCTATTATCCGCTTCAGCTTCTCTAGCTCCCCGCAGTCAAGCGTCAAGTGGGTTATTTAAAGAATCGCTAGAAGTTCCTGTTCCCGATCAAGCGAGACTAACACCTGTAAGGCTGAGTTCATCGTTTTATGCCGATGAAAATTAACTGTAACTATTCACCAAATTTCTATGATGAATTAATAAAATCAGGTAGTTTTCCTTGAAATAAAGTTTCTAAAGCATCATTAGCACTGATGCCATGTTTTCGAAAATGATCAACTTCAAAGGAGGTAGTGAAAATGAAACAGGGACAATTTCCGGCAGTTGTTTCGCTGTCCGGTATTAATAAGCAAACAGGAATTAGACTATCGGGCTTGTCTTCCGATGATTTAAGCGGATATTCTGTTAGCGGCATAGGGGATATTAACCACGATGGCATAGACGATTTCGCCATAGGCGCGCCCCAGAATGGCTCACCTCCTACGGGGTCGGGAATAGTCTATGTTATTTTTGGAAATTCCGGCATCAACCAGGAGATGATTTCTCTGGACCAATTAAATGGCCGCAATGGCTTTCAAATTCGGGGAGAATCACTGAACGATCAATTAGGTCGCACATTAAGCATTGCCGGTGACATGAATGGGGACCAGATGGATGATCTGTTAATAGGGGCGATTAGCGCTGGACATTCTGGACGTTGTTATGTTCTCTTTGGATCACCGACAATTGGTGATACCGGCTTTTTTAATCTCACCATCTTGGATGGCCGACAAGGTTTTAAAATCAATGGAGAGAGGGAGGATCAGATTTTAACAGGCATTTCAGTGAGTGGCGGAAGTGACATCAATAGTGACGGGTATGCTGACATACTGATTGGTGCATGGTACTCCGCTAATGGAAGGTATCAATCTGGCCGCAGTTACCTGGTGTTTGGCGGTCAAGGCGTTGGGTGGGGCGGAGTACTCAATCTGACTGATTTAAATGGTAGCAATGGATTTAAATTAAATGGAGAAGCAAGTGGAGATATTAGCGGCAGCACCGTGAGTATGATGGGGGATATCAACGGCGATGGAATTGATGATTTAATGATCGGCGCGGAGAATGCGCTTTCTCAAGCAGGCCGTAGTTATATTTTATTGGGTAATAAAGATCTGAATAGAATCGGCGCAGAATTCAATTTATCGGATTTAAATGGAGTCAATGGTTTTAAATTAGATGGGGAAAGTAAGGGTGACCGAAGCGGGGTCTCGGTCAGTGGAATCGGTGATATCAATCAGGACAGTTATTCAGATCTGATTATCGGTGCGCCTTTTGCGTCTTCCAGTAATGGTTATCAATCGGGAGTCAGTTATGTGGTATTTGGTGGCAATCAAATTGGACATGACGGCCTCATCCCACTCTCGGATTTAAATGGTCGAAACGGATTTAAAATAATTGGTAAAATGGCAGGTGAATTCAGCGGTAGAATGGTGTCTGGCGCTGAAGACTTTAATCGAGATGGTATCGATGATTTTTTCATCAGTTCTCCGGCCGCCGGAGTGATCCAACCCCCATCAAGCTATACTTATTTGCTTTTTGGGTCTACCCAGCTTGGCAATAGCGGTTTATTTTCATTGTCCAGCTTGAATGGAAGTAATGGTTTGATGTTTATTGGAGAATCTCCGGGTGATAATAGCGGTTTTTCTCTCAGTGCTGTAGGAGATATCAATCAGGATGGTGTTTCAGATATCCTGATTGGGGCTCCGCAGATGCATAGCGGTGGGCAAATAGGCCGAAGTTATCTGATCTTTGGGGATAGTGCGCCGATATTGATAAAAAATGCTTTAAATATCGCTCAAAATGAAACGGTAGTATTGACCGGTGATGATATACAGGCTGAGGAGGAAGACTCAACTTCGACGAAGGAAATCTGGTTCAATGTCAGTCAAATTCAACATGGCCGCTTTACGGCGACGAGTGATATTGACATCGTATTCACCCGATTCAGTCAATCCCAGGTGAATAACGGTGCCATACAGTTTATTCATGACGGTAGTATCACGGCACCCAGCTATCAAGTTTCTGCGGATCATGGCGGGTTGGCCTTTTCTTCACCGGAGATGGCCGCCATTGCTTTTAAAATAAGATCAAATCAAACATCCGGTCTGAACGAAACGATTCGTAACGCTATCATTGGCAGTGTGGTCAGTGGGACATTCAGTTTATTGTGTTTGGGATTGCGGTGGTGGATTTCGCGAAAAGTGGAGCACAGCTTTTCGGCAGCTATTTTATCGGAAAGCAAGGTAGAAAGGCAGCAAACGGATTTTCACAATGAAATTCTTCGTCCCATCGCTAAACGTATTTTACAAAGAATTAAGATAGGCGGGTTTATGGGTTACATCACTGATCATACCATGCATGATGCGCTGAGTGCGATCAATGCGTTGATTATTGAATTAGAGAATCGGGGAGTTTCAATCGATTTGACACGATTGAATCCTACAGAACAGCATCGTTTATTGGATGTCATCGTCCGTCAGACTCGCGGAGTACTCGTACCTGAAGTTAATTGCTGCAGTATCACTCGCTTAACTGGTTTTTTTCGGCCTGAAATATTACCTAACCAGATTGAGGAAAAAGCGGCTGAAATTGCAGCAGCGGTAAAAGTCAGTTTAGGTGAGAATTTTTCAGGAGCCAAGACAGTCACGCTGTCGGAACAATTATTATCATCCTCATCTTCCACATTGTTAGCCACCTCAAGTCAAGTAGCTTCTTCATCTGTATCAAGCGATTTGGAATTGAGCGTCAACCGAATTCAGTTATCATTAGAATGAATCGCTGTGTTCAGAAATAAATATCAACCACATAAGGAGTTAGTGCAATGAAAAATGGACAATTCCCAGCGATTTTAAATTTGACGGATTTAAATGGCCAAAATGGTTTTAAGCGGGATGGCGAGAACTGTGGTGATTACCGGCAAAGATAATTGTCGTCTAACAGGGGTTATCCGGTGGGCGGTAATAAAGGCCGCAGCTACATAATGTCGGGTAGACCAGGAGTGGATAGCGAAGAGATAATTCGCCTTTCCATACCAGACGGAGTTAACGGCTTTAAACTGGGACCGTGCCTGGGCGTGACCAAGGGATAGGCATAGCACGTCAGTGAATAGCCCAAGCGTTGCTGTAGGAAATAGCCTATTGCTAACTTTTATTGCTGAGGTGACCCATTTGCCAATCACAATGGTCGAATTTTTACAGGCAATGGGGTAATCTACGATATGTCTTACTGATCGAAAATCAGTAGGTCTTGACAAAATGGAGAGAGATGAAGAAAATTGTTCAAAAAATCCCTGCCAATGAAATGGACTCACCTCTTTAATAAGGCGTCGTAAAGCGCCAAAATGTTTTTTTAATTAAAAGGAGATAAGTCCATGACAAATATTACAATATTGGGTATTGATTTGGCAAAGAACGTTTTCGAACTTTGCGGATTAGGGGTGAATGGCGAGGTTGTTTATACCCGGTCTGTAAAGCGCAAAGATTTTTTTCGAGTGGTTTGCCAGTTAGATGTGAAAACAATAGCCATGGAAGCCTGTGGGAGTGCTCACCATTGGCATCGGGAATTCACTGCTTTGGGGATGGAAGTCAAGCTATTGCATCCTCACTATGTTAAGCCTTTTGTCAAAACACAGAAAAACGACCGTAATGATGCATGTGCAATTGCTGTTGCAGCTAGCCAAAGGACCATGACATTTGTTCCGCCAAAAACTTTAGCGCAGCAAGATATTCAAAGTTTATTGCGGATCCGGGAACGACTTGTGAATAATCGAACGCAGTTGATTAACGAAATGAGAGGATTGCTGCACGAATATGGGATAAGTTTTAGAACGGGAGCAAATCATTTTAAAAAAGAAGTGGTTAAATTACTCGATGAAGGTGATGAACGACTGACAGAAATGATGTGTCGTGCTTTAAATCGATTATACGCGGAATGGTTAAATATGGCTGAAGAAATTAAAGCCCATGAAGCAGCATTAACGGCATTATTTAACCAATCTGAAGATTGCCAGCGTTTGTATACGATGCCCGGTGTAGGTCTCATCAGTGCATTGGCGATAGTTGCTTTGGTAGGAGATATTAAGCATTTTCGAAATAGCCGTCATTTATCAGCCTATTTAGGGTTGGTTCCCCAGCAAAATTCCTCTGGTGGTCATCAGAAATTGTTAGGGATCAGCAAGCGAGGAAATACTTACGTGAGAACGTTGTTGATCCATGGGGCGCGAGCTATTTTGTCTTGCGTAGATAAATTCGATGATGCCCGAAGTCGATGGATTAAAGCGCTGAGGGAACGTTGTGGCTTTAACAAAACTTGCGTGGCGATAGCCAATAAGCAGGCGCGAATTATTTGGGCGCTATTAACCCGAAGTGAAAGTTATAACCCTAATCATCAATCTCAATGGGGTATGAAAAATGCTCATTAAAATGAAGAAAGATAGTGCTGGTGTGGCTGACTTACACACATCTACACAGGCCTATCCGCTAATTGAGTGAGCTCCTGGCCTGTGCAGATGTGCATAAGTCAGCCACGAAAGTTCTGTGATTTACTCAAACTTTTGTGAATATTGAGTTAACGAAATGCGGAGAAGTGACAACGGAGTGAAAAGCAAGTGAAAGGCGGATGATAACCGATCAAATCGGCGTTCTTGTAAACTGTAAAATTCCGTGGCTCTAGAAGCCAGCCTGCCGATGAGAACAAGGATGCGCGCATGTTCATCCAGGCACAGATCGAATAATGATCTTGATGCCGAATATACGTATGCGATGATCTGTTATTTAAAGCTAAAAGCACTTGCAAACACCGGTGAGTCCATATACGGAATTTTGCCGGAATCGAGGGGTCACAAGGGGTCACGATTTTGGAAATTTGTATAAAAATAGACAAAATGGTGAAGGACGTCCGAGTTAATAAAATATTTATAAAACAAAGAGTTACATCTAAACGCTGTAAATATTCGGTGAACCCGTATTAAAGAGTATGTTGCTGTTCGAATTTGGGAGGCTTAGCCATCAACTGGCGCAAAGATGAATTCATATTCCAAGGAAGAAGGTGATCAATCAGTTCAGGAGGAGAACCTCCACGCATAGCGCATTCCTGAAGGTAAGCCAGTATCCAAGTGTGTGGATTAATATCCCAAAGCTTTAATGTCTTCAGAATGGTAAACATCACCGCCGCCAATTCAGCCGACCAAACTGATCCAGAACCATAATAATTTTTTCGCCCCAGAACACTGCCTCTCAATCCTCGCTCAGCCGCATTGTTATCCATCGGAATATGAGGATGATCGACCAAGATCATTAGTCCTTGCCAATGATTCGACAAACTTTTCAGTATTTTTTTCGCTGAGGGTAAAATCTGGTGATCTTTTAACTCTAATTCTCTTGGTTCAGCCATCTCCTTCCAACCCGTCTCGTCTGCATGCCAGTGCTGTGCCGCACAATTATGTAAACTAATTCCATCATACACCGGCGTCAACCAATACAGCATTTGTTCCATTCCACCCGTTACTGTTCCCTTCTCGATAACGATAAACCCTCTAATCCTAAAAAAGATAATAGTCGATTCAACGGATTTTGATATTCATATTTTTGTATCAAAATGTGCGACCAAATCGTTATACCCAACTTGCTTTTTGGAAATGGCCTTTCCATCGGTGGCATGGTGATGATTTGCGGTTGCGGATTATTTTTACATCAACATTGACGTTTATAACGCTTACGGCATATTCTCCTTCGATAAGCTTGTACATCAATGATTTCTAACACTTCTGAATCTTCTGTTCCCGATAATTCTTGATACTTTAATCCACAACAAAAACAGTAATTTTCTTTATCAGTGAGTTCAACGACTTCTTCTACTTCAGGAAGATCTGGATAATCACGGCGGGCGGGACTGTCATTCTCCGGCTGTTGTCCTCGCTTCTTTAATGATTTTTTTTCTTCCGATTGCTGCTCTGAATGGCTTGGCGTCTTTTCTGATTTATTCCCGAAAATCTGCTTCTCTCGTTTCCGTAATTTGCCTTTGAGTTCTTCTAGTTCCGCTTCCAATTCTTCTTGTCGGCTTTTTATCTGATTAAATTGCCATTCCCAATAACTGGACTGCTGTTTATAGTGAATGACTGATGTATTCAATTCTTTGAGCTTTTCTCCCTGCTCCTGATAGGCTGATTTTAATGCTTCATAAGAATGTAGCATTTGCTCGGTTAATTCCGTCAACTCGCTTTGGCGCTCTTGATGGGCTTGTAATGGATTTATCCTTTCCAGTTGGTTATCCAAATATCCTTATACTCTGATCACTAACTTAATTGAGTTCTTCCCATTTTTCAATAGACAACGGGTTCACCGAATATTTACGAACTATTATTAGTCTTAGAGCGCCCAGATATCCCCTTGCATAATAATTTGAGTGAACGGGATATTCGAGAATATGTCAAAAGAAGAAAAGTGAGCGGCAGTTCGCGCAGTGAGGAAGGTCGAAGATGTCGAAATACCTTGGCGAGTTTAAAGAAGACTGCCATCAAGCTCAGGGTAGGTTTTTGGGATTATTCACTAGACCGTATCACGGATCAAAATACTATCCCTTGGCTACCTGATTTAGTCGTCCAAAAATCTGGTTAGATTTATTGTAAGTCCGCCCCAGGTTTTTGAGATGTTAAATCACTAATAGCTTGTTTTATAATAAAAATTTAAAAAAATAGCCTGGTCTGGCACTATTTTGTATAATAGCGGTATGACCAGAATTGAAAAATATAATGAGCATTGGCGACAGTCATTTGAACTTGAAAAAAGTGCAATTTTAAAAATTGCTGCTCAGTGGATCGAAAAAATTGAACAGGTTGGAAGTACTGCTGTACCAAATCTGCCAGCCAAACCCACTATTGATATTTGTGTCGGAGTCAATAGTTTAGAGATAGCTGACAGTCATATCGTTAACACCTTAATAACTCAATTGGGCTACATTTATTTACCCGAATTGGAAACAACAATACCAGAAAGGAGATATCTACAAAAATTAGATGTCAATGGCGACCACTTGGTCCATATTCATATTGTAAAAATAGACGAGCATCTATGGAATGAATATATCAATTTTAGAGATTACTTAATAGCAAATCCAGAAGTTACGAACAATTATGCTGATTTAAAAATAAAGTTAAAAAATCAATTTGGTCATGATCGTAAACTTTACACTGCTGGCAAAGCAAAATTTATTCAAGAAGCATTAAAAAATATAAACCAGGAACATTCAAGCAAGGGAAGTTACAAAAAATAAATAATTTTTTTCTACAACATCTCAGCAAAAGTTAACACAGCTTAAAGAACAGATCTCAACTTCAAAATGTTCGGAATAAAAAGCAGCTTTTCCATAATCTTGAATTCTTTTCAAATTGGAATCGCAATCAGGTTTGAAATTAATCTTACCATCCAACTCGATAAATTTGTCCGGTTTGCGCGCCTTCAACACTTTTACTATAAGCTAGGGCAACCTTTGCCGCTGGAACTGGATCAAACCCTCGAAAATAATCCGCATAATGAGCTATTGATTCTTCCAAAACTGTCGGGCTCACTACATTGATGCGAATATTTCGCGGCATTTCGATCGCAGCAGATTTTACAAAGCCCTCCAATGCACCATTGACCATTGCAGCCGATGAACCATAACGAATAGGGTCTTGATTTAAGATGCCGCTGGTGAGCGTAAATGAACCTCCCTCATTCAGATAATTCACTCCCAATAAAACCAAATTCACCTGCCCCATCAATTTACTCTGCAAACCCACTGCATACTGCTGTGCTGACATTTCGCTCAGCGGGGCAAATTTTACTTGGCCGGCAGTGATCACCACTGCGTCTGCTGAGCCAACTTTTTTGTACATTGCTGCAATAGAATGCGTATCCGTCATATCCATTTGAATATCACCTTTTGCATGGCCCGCTATGATTAGCGTATGCCTTTGTGATAACTCTTTTACTACTGCCTGCCCTACAGTACCTGTTCCGCCAATAATAATAATTTTCATTATTTAACTCCTATAATCGACTTTGCTGCAATCAATGCATTGGTAACCGCAGGAATTCCAGCGTAAAGCCCAGTTTGTAAAATCACTTCGATAATTTCTTGACGCGTCGCTCCGACATTTAAGGCTGCTTCAATATGCGCCAATAACTGTGGCGTAGCCGTACCTAAAGTCACGCAAGAGGCGATGATCGCTAATTCTCGGGTTTTAATATCTAACCCAGGACGATTGAATATCGTGCCAAAAGCCCATTCAATAGTGATGGTCGCAAAATCCGGGCAAATATCCTGTAAACTATTCACAATCGCTTCCCCAGCATGACCACCATGTAATTTTTTCAGTAACTCCAAGCCGTTATTATAAAGTTCAGTGCTCATAGAATTTCCTCAGTAAAGTAATTATGTATGTCGACAGTATAGTTGTTTGCAAGTTTTTTTAAAATAAGATATCGCGTAAAACATTATTGCAATTTATGCAACAATGATTTTATGTTAGAAAGCGTCACTATATATTGAGCCGAAAGACACCCACCTGCAGTGGCTATATTGCCATTACACACTAAAGGTTTATCAATCACATTCACTTCCAATGGCTGCAAGTCTGGTTTAGCTCTCGGATGAGTGGTAGCTGAGTTATTTTTTAGCAGGCCCAATTTAGCTAATATTAAAGCTCCGGAACAAATGGAGCCTATGATTTGTTTAGCCGGAAAAATAGATCTATATCAGTGAAATTATCAAAAATGACTATGGTAATTCTCATATTAGGCATATGCAAATTATAAAATAAAAATATTTTCCTGTAAAATAAGATAACTGATAATTTAAATTAATATTGCTTTTTATTGCTGAGGATTCTTAACTTGCAAAATTGTGGTCAATCTTTATAATTGAAGTGTCAGTGATTTAAGAGTAGGCTTTTTCTACTCCAGTCCCAAATCGCTTATTAGACTGAAGAACATTAAATTTTACTCTCATCACAAGGATGGACGATTAATATAGGAGGTTTTTATGCGTCAGTCATCATTTTCTTCGCTGAATCTGGAAATGATCATAAAGCTTATGTCCCCAGCACGCCAACATCTAGCTTCATTGACAGGAAAGGATGTAGTTCTTTTTATAGGCAGAACCAGATCGGGTAAAAGTACCTCAATTAATTATTTGTGTGGTACTAAAATGAAGCGAGAAAAGAATAGAGGCGACTACAAAATAGCCCCTTTGCCTGGAGAAGTAATTTACACTGATATGAGTGATACTCGTTTATCTGTGACTTTCTACCCTCAGACCATACAAGACTCTAGCCGAGGTACAGATTTTGTATACTGTGATTGTCCTGGATATAATGATAACCGTGGTAATGCAGAGAAAATTTGCACATCAATTATGATGCAACTTGCAGTTAACCAGGTAAAATCTGTGAAAGCTGTAGTAATCTGCGTCCCGAGAATGGATCTGAGCGTAACTGGACAAACCAATCTTGAAGAGCTTCTTAAAACAATTGGCGATTTGTTTAATAACCTTGGCCAATGCGCACCCTCAATTTTTTTTCTGATAACTCATATTCCAGATCCTGAAGATGCAAAGCATGATGATATTCTTCAATTAATAAGAGACGCCAAAGAAGCTGAAGAAGAAAAATTAAAAAAACATGAAGCAGAAGAAAAAGAAAAATTAGCTTCTACTCAGAAATCCGAGTCTTTCTCAGGGATTTTGCCAACACTGAAAATGGAGATAGATAGCAAAGATAAAGGCCCAAAACCAATAAATGAAATGGATGAAATGAAGAAAAATATTAAAATATTAAATATAATACTCTCACGTCCTGAGAATATTATTTTATTAAATCCAGCAGATCAAGGCAATTCTCGAGAGAATCTATTAACACGTATTAAAAGCACCAGCGGTTCTATTGATATTAAAAATTTTAGATTGTTGAAAAGAGATAATTTATATTTACAGTTTTATGATCAAATTTTGAAAAAAGCATCTGAAGCCAGATTAATAATTGATAGAAAAAACAGATTAATGGATATGGTTTCAAAAATGATATTAGATTTTCGGAAAGAAGAAAAGGACTTGAATAATAAAAAAGAATTACAGATCCAAAAAAATGGAAATCAAATAGATGTTAACGCTCTACTTGCTGAGGAAAAAGAAAAATTAGCAGATTTGATTAAAGAAACCAAAAAAAATATCAGCAACCTCGAGACTGAAAATGCTAATCTAGAAAATGAATTAAAATCAATAGATTCAGATGCTCCTATTAAGTTTTGGGAGGTGAATAAATCATATTCTCCAGACCCGTGGATGTCAGCCACTATATTAGGCTTAGCAGGGGGAGGTCTCGCTTTTGCAACTCAATTGCTGCCTACTTTGGTACTTGCATTAAGAGGTAGTCAAGCCTTAGCTGGTGTAGGAAGTGGATTATTAGGGGGTTATCGTATTTACCAATGGATGATGCGTAATCTACGAGTAGAGCAATTTGAATATCCATATGAAATTCCGTTTTTAAATGCTGGAGCAGAGATTCAGCCAAAAATTTCAGGACTGGGGAGAGAAATGGAAATAGGGGGATATTCTTATGGTGAGGAACGTAAAAAGGAGCAGGGGGTCTATAAGATTACTTATCTCCCCAACCCTCTGGTAAGCTCAAGCTTTTCAGTTTGGGCATTAATACGAAGTAAAGATTTTCCAGGAAATGAACACAAAATTTCACAGAATAAACAAAAAACTGAACAAAATGAGCAAGATATTTTAAAGTATCAAACAGATTTATCAAGCCATCAAGAAAGGATGAAATTAAATGAAGCGAAGCTCTCAGAAATAAGAAAAAATGTAGGATTAGACTCAAAATTAAGCACATCTCACTCAGAAAAATTTTTAGAGCAAACCATTCATGAAATTGCTTTAAGAATCGAAAAATTACGTGAATCAATCGATAAATTTAACCAAGAAATACAAAATTTAGATAATTTTTTGCGAAGCCACACTCAAATATATCAATTTGTTTTTGATATCATCGAAATGGCTAAACACGATGTTTACGATCAAGATTTTTGTGAAACTCTACTTAAAACATATATTGATTGGCGTTCAGCCAGTGTTTTATTAAAGCCTGATTCTTCAAAGGAAAGTAAATATACGCCGGTAAGTCGACGCCCTCAATTGAGAAAGACCAAAGCTGATGGAGATTGTGCTTATCATGCCATACTAGGTGAATGGGACGAATCTGAGCGAATGTATTGGTGTCGAGATGCCGCTAGCAGAAGAAAAGCCGTTTCAGAAGCTGTTCTGAAAGTGCTAAATAAAAAATCGGATAGTCCTCTTTATAAAATTGTCGAGGAAAGCATTAAAGAACTGGTTTGGTCAAATCGTCATATCGGCCCTGAAATTAAAAAATTGATCGATGAATATCAGAGCTTTTTGTCAGAACGAGACAAAAATGGCTCGATATTTTGGGATAATTTCATTACAGAACTACTACAAAGAACAGAGTATAATGATATTCAACTTTATATTGATAAACACGGCACTCCTAATGGATTGCAAACACCGCGAGCCAAGTTTTATGATGCGCTAAATAAACGTGAAGGGGAATTATATGGCCGTATTATGTCGCTTCCAAAACTGCACAGACTTTTTTGTGATTTTAATAACTCCCAAAACGAAGAATTCAAATGGTCATTCACAAAAGAAATTGCTCAGGAATATACTAATTTTTTGCTCAGACCTAAGCAATGGTTATTACCTGGAGAATTGGCTATCATCGCACATGTATTCAATAAAACCGTCCGGTATTTTCCTGCCGAAAATGCCAAAGCTATGATTTTAAACCCTAAACAACCAGAGAGAGTAGACGTTCAATTTGTGGATAACAATCACTTCAGGCGTTTATCAGACAGATCTTCAACCAAACTTGAATCTAAACTCACGTCTTTAGGAAAACGTAAGGATCGGGATGATGCATATGAAAAATTTAAAAATAAAATGGATGAATTAAAAGGCGATAGATTTATAATAAAAAGATTTACTGCTACTACTACTCCTTCACTTGATAATTTGCAAATTAGTTTAGCGGAACCTTCTTCTGATCCATTAAAAATTACTGAATTGGTATCATTTTTAGGTAAGGCTTTAGAAGAAAAAATACGAATAAATAGTGAGGAATATAAAATAGATTCTGATTTGACAAGTTGGAAAATTATTATTACAGCAGAAAAAACCATCATTGATAAAATTGAGCAATTAATAAAAGACATTGGTAAAAAACATTTATCTTATGGACGAATGTTTAACCGTCAGCCCCCTTCTAATTTTTCTCCTCCTCTGCAAGAAACAGAAAATAGTTGTAAAATATGCTGAGTATAATAATTCTAAATGGTTTCCCATTTAAGTTTGATTTGCTTGTGGAATGCTTTTACAGATTTTGACTGTCACCTAGAGAAAAAATCAACAAAACATTTAATTTTTGCAGGAACATAACGTGATTGCAAATAAAATAAGTATGTGTTTATTTTAGGTTCTTGATGAATCAGTAAAATTCGTTTTAACTCGCCGCTGGCTAATTGATGTTTACATACCAAATCCGGAGTTGAAGCAATTCCATTGCCGTTTAAAACTAATTTTAAAATAGAAGCCGTGTTATTAACTGAGATAGTTCTTGAAAACTGAATAGAACGTTTTGCACACTCTTTGATTAGTGCATTTTTATATATTTGGGTATGCATAATAAGACAATGGTTTTTTAAATCCTCATAAGTTTTGGGTTCACCATATTTAGCTAAATAGGAAGGGGCGGCGCAGACAATGCGCTCTATAGGAAAAAGTTTTTTGCGAACCAAATTCATCAAATTAAATTTTTCCGGGAAGGAAGATTTTGAAAATCCATAGGCAATATCAATATTTTCCAAAGAATTATTCAGGTCTGGAAATCGATCAGAAAATTCTAAATTTAACTTTAAATTCGGGTAAGCTTCCAAGAATTTTGATAAATGAGGAGTAATCAGATCTTGCCCAACCCCTACTGTACTAACCACAGAAAGCACTCCACTTGGGTCTCGCTGCAGTGATTGAGCATATTTGCTAATATCGTCCATATATATCTGGACGTTTTTTGCCTTTTTGTACAGATCTAGACCTACATCTGTCAGTCTCAGACGGCGGGTTGACCTAGACAATAAGGTTAAATTAAGCTGCTGTTCTAATTGGCTGACTTGCTTATTAACAGCATTAGATGAAATAAGCAATTTATCGGCTGCAGCAGTAAAGCTATGGGTTTCAGCCACCAAAATGTATGTCATCAATTGATCTAAAAGGCTCATAGTTATTTAATACTTTAAGTGATAACAGTTATAACCTACAACCCCTTTTTCAATTTACTTAAATTTTGCACAATATTCATAGAATCAATTATAGCTTAAATAAGGTGAATCATGAAAGAGAGTCAAGAATCTATAATATATAGAGAATTTATAAAATACATAGAAAATATAGCAAGCCTAAACCAATTGGAATTAAAATGGCCTACGCTAGTAGCAAGCAAGGATGGAACAATAAAACAACAAGAACTAAAAATTGAAGATAATCAGTATGGGCTAATAGAACCGAAACAATTTGAACTAAAAGATATGCACGTAATGAAACAGGAAATAATTACGATCATTAACCAAAATTATTGGGAATTATCGGAGAAAAAATCAGTTAAGCCATTAAATACCGATTTTTGGAAATCCAATACACAGTCACCAAATATTCGCTACACCCTTGGAAAGAAAAAGCATGAAGCTTCAGGATGGCTTGGTCAACGAAGGTTGATTGGGTTCCTTAAAAAATTAGATCAATGTGTAACAAATGAACAAATTTTCGCTTTATTAACCAAAACTGCAACTGAATTAGGTTATCAAAGTCGATTTGCTTATGCACTAAATGCCGCAATAATTTCTGTGGTCACTCCACAAAAAGTAAATTCACATAAAAATATAGATGAGGTAGCCCAAATTTTAGGGAAAGCTGTTGGAGCTTTCATGGACATACAAGCACATAAAGAGCATTTAATAGCTTTAGAGTCAACAGAAAATAGTTTAACAAATGCCTAGTTGTTTAATATCATCAAATTATATATTAATATCTGAACTAATTGCTTCAAGGTGACAATTTAAGGGTACATTTTAGGGATATATCAACGATGAAATTATTTGCAGTAATAGGCACAGGCGCAATCGGCGGTTATTGTGCAGTAAGATTAGCGCAAGCGGGGTTTCCGATACATTGCATACTACGCAGCGATTTTACCTATGTTTCTCGGCATGGTCTTACTTTGATATCCGATAATAAAACTATAACCGTCCCAGTGTTTACTTATCCGAATATTGATCAAGTACCTATCTGTGACGTCATTTTGGTAGCTTTGAAGTCTACTCAGAATGATCTACTCAAAAATATACTGCCTAAAATAATGCATCCGCAATCTATTGTAGTGATTCTTCAAAACGGCATTGGCATTGAACAAGAGATTGCTGAATTTATTGAACCAAGCCAAGTTGTCGGGGGCAGTTGTATGATTAAAGTTAGTAAAGAAGCTCCAGGAACAATCCGGCATTTTACTTTTAATACCATAGAATTGGCTCAATATTATCCTGATGAAAGCCAATTTAAGATAAGTATGCCGGTTGAGGAACTCGCTGCAATCTTCATAAAGGCCAAAATAGATTGCATCCCTAGCCCTCATCTGTTGTCAATAAGATGGAAAAAATTAGCAGGAAATATTCCAGTCAATGGATTATCTGTAGTTCTCAATGCTTATACAAAAGAATTAGTACAAAATCCTGCGAGTTTTGCTTTATTATCTAATATAACTCAAGAAGTTATTGCTACAGCTAAACAGTGCGGAGCTGAATTACCAAAAAATTTTTATGAATCTCGAATTAATCTACTTAAATCATTCTTAACTGTGGAAAAAAATTATAGCAGCATGAAAGAGGATTTTAATGCACATCGCCCCATGGAACTCCATGCTATTTATGAAACTGCCATTAATATGGCCAAGCGGTATAATCACCACATGCCACTCACTGAGATGCTGTATCAGCAGTTAAATTATTTAGAAAACCAAAACCTCTCAGTAAAATAAATATCATCCTACTCTCACAAATCGCTAAAAAATCGGGCGGGCATGTTGATCGGTGTTTCCGGCATTTGATCTAAATAACTGACTTGAAAATAGTTTTTCGCCGCTAATGAAACCATATTTGGCTCTTCAGGATAAGCCAAGAGCAAAGGAAAGAATAGCGATTGGCCAATGATCGCGCGGCTGCTATCGTCGGATGGACGCAACCCCCAGATATCCTGATAGGTCATCACATTGGTAGAGGCTGAGGTGGCATTACCATTCTGCGAATAATTTCCCACATAAAGAAATATGTGCCCTCCGATGTAAACGATAGTCATTAGCGGCCGGCCATGCTCTCGTAAATAAGCAATACGATCAGTAGGAGTTGCCGAAGTCTGATCCTCTATTTTACCCATATAGACTTGATCAGGAGACTGCCGCGGCAACCAAATCCCAAAGGGACGAAATAAACTCTCTAATTCTGCAGAGCAATCATTATAATTATATAATCCACCCCAACCATAAGGACGATTTTTTAACTTAGTAAATAATTTAGCAAAATTTGCTCGTGTAACCGCTAAAGGCATTTTTTCGGCATATTGATGGTTAATTAATGCCGGCTGAATTTGTGCTCGCCCTGTTGTGTCTCTGACGGGAATAAATATTGTATAATTATTTTTTCTCACCGCTGCTAAAGGGAAAATAGTCCCAATATATGCAGAAAATTGATAGGTTTTTGACACGCTAAAAATTGGTACTTTAATATCTGTAATCGCTATTAAGTTAACTTGCACAGCCTGCTGCCAACGTGAAATAAACGCATCATCCACTTTTGCTAATTTTTCAGCTTCGACCCAACCAATAGCGGCAGGAGCAGCAATAAGCGCCCATCTAAAGTCTTTACTATATTCAAACACATAAACAGGGGTACCGGCCCATAGCCGAGAAACTTGAAGATTATCAAATGGGTAACCTTGCCCTGCAATTTCATAACTGTAAAAACTTGCCCGGCTGGTTGGTAATAACCGTATTGAGGTATTTTTAACTGCAATTGCACGTTGTTTTTTTAAAAAACTTGATGGATAATTCGTCTGAATATTATTAGCTATTTTATCAATCCACTCGGACGAATATGGTCGAAAATTCTCAGCATAATTTATATGTGCAGGGTCTTTATCTCGATTACTGAACCGTTTCAGTAAACTACTTTCCAATTCTGGCAAACCAGGATGTTGTGCCAATATAGCATTAACAAAATTATCACTCCAGGGCGACATTGCATCAGGCGCCGTGGAAAAAAGGTGCTGATATAATTCTTTCATCCGTCGTTGTTGAAGCTGTGAACTAATCAGGGGTTTATGATAATCAGGATCGGTTGGCGGCAACCACGTTACCACTGATTGATCATAATTATCTAATGGGAAAAGGGTCGCGGGCAAATTGGCAGATAAGCTGGCGGTTGTTATTGACATCATGCTACCGATAAATAAAAATCTTTTAAGCAAAGGTCGTACAGAAATTTTAATCATAAATTTTCCTTATATAGCTAATCATGGCTCAAAATCTGAATCTTACTAAGATTATATTTAACTCTTTTTGTTAAAGAAAACAACTTGTCGATATCGTAACTGACCACTAAATTTCTGTAGTGGAACCCACCTATGATGTGAACCAATTGATTTCCTAAGCGCTTGCTTTATAATAGAAATAAAAAAACTATTTTGGTCTGGCACTACTATGAAACCTAAACCTTATCTGATTTGTCATATGATCTGCACGGTCGATGGTAAAATAATTGACAAACGCTGGCCAATCAATGGCGCTGAAGTATTTGAAACTTCGGCGGCCACCATTAAATCTAATGGATGGATTGTCGGCCGAACCACAATGCAGGACTTTTCTAGTCAGAAACCACGGCGAAAACGACGCGGACGATTTAATGTTGCTAAAACCGATTTTGTCGGTGAACATACTCAAAAAACTTATGCTGTGGTGATCGATCCCTCCGGTAAGCTTAATTGGGAAATGAATTATATCGATACAGAGCACGTTATCGAAGTGTTAACCGAGCAGGTCACCGCAGAATATCTCGATCATTTACGTTCATGCCAGGTGTCTTACATTTTTGCAGGCAAATCCACGATTAATTTAAGATTAGCGCTGAACAAGTTAAATCAACTATTTGGCATTAAGCGTATGACCGTGCAAGGCGGTGGTATTACCAACGGCGCTTTTCTGAATGCAGGCTTGCTTGACGAATTAAGTTTAATCATTACTCCAATTGCGGATGGCGAGATCGGGGTTTCCAGCGTATTCGATATTTCTCCAAAACAAAAATCAATCACGGTTAAAAAATTGCAATTAAAATCTGTTAAACGCTACCGAAAAAACTACATCTGGTTAAAATTTAAGTTTCGGTCTCTTCGCCCCCCAGGCTAACGGTAATCCGGATTGGGAAAATCAAAACGGCAGCCCGCATCCCATTTAGAACGCTGATTACCATGGGCAGGGATGCCACCGGTGTCTTTTAATATCCGGGCTAAATGCATCAAATTCCAAGTCATAAAAGTGGTATTGCGATTTGTAAAATCATTTTCCGGGCCGCCGGAACCTTCATCTAAGTATGATGGACCTGGGCCCGCTTCACCAACCCAACCAGCATCGGCCTGCGGCGGGATAGTAAAACCTAAATGCTGTAGGGAATACAAGATGTTCATCGCACAATGCTTGATACCATCTTCATTACCTGTGATTAAGCAGCCGCCAACACGGCCATAGTATGCATATTGTCCCTGATCATTCAAAATAGCGGAATTACCATATAGACGTTCAATCACTTTTGTACAAATAGATGATTTTTCTCCCAACCAAATAGGAGAAGTAATCACCAAAATATTTGCTTCCATTACTTTTTTGTATAAGTCAGGCCAATCATCCCTACTCCAGCCATGCTCGGTCATATCAGGATAAACGCCTTCTGCAATATCAAAATCAACTGCCCGGATTTCTTGCACTTGCACGCCACGAAGTTCCATGATGGCACGTGAAATTCTCACTAAACCATCGGTATGAGACATCTCAGGGGAGCGCTTGAGTGTACAATTGATAAAAACAGCCTTTAAATCAGTATAATCTGTATCCCAATTTTCACACATAGCAATTTGTTTTTCATTCAATATGGTTTTCATAAATTCCTTATTTTAAAAATAGGGCATCATTAATTAAAAAGCAATTAACCTGCAAATAAGAGCATTATTGTTTAATTTGAAAAAGTGCTTTGTTTTTATAGTTGTTTTACCTATAAATTAAAAATACTATAATATTTCAATCACGATAAAATGAGGAAAAAACTTTGAATAAAGTACGTTTATATAGTCTGCATGGCGGTTACATTGATATCCATGATATGTCCATTTTTTCTGATACTCATTTTTATCCGCCACAGAGCAGACGCTTGGCTAATCCCTGTTTTTTAATTCAACATCCTCAAGGATGGCTATTATGGGATTTTGGATTAGGAGACCAATATCTAAACCACCCTTTTGAAAATATCCAAGGTGGCTTTACGTTTATCGTACCGATATCTTTAGCTAGTCAATTAAAACAGCTGAGTTTAACTCCTAACGACATCACTTTTATTGCTTTATCGCATAATCATATTGATCATACCGGTAACTTGAATTTATTTTCCAAGGCCACTCTATTAATGCAACAAACTGAATACCAACAAATTGAGCAAAAGCCTAATAATATAAAAAAAATATTATTTTCTGGAAATTACGATGTTTTTGGTGACGGCACAATAGAAATTCTTTCTATGCCTGGCCATACTCCTGGACATGCTTCTTTAAAAGTGAATCTGGCCAATGAAGGCACACTTATTTTATCCGGAGATTTATACCACACCCGCCAAGCTTATCTACACAGATTAGTGCCAACTTTTAACACCGATCGTCAACAAACTTTAACTTCTATGGATTACATGGAAAAAATTCTTGAGCAATGTAACGGGAAATTAATTATTCAACATGATCTAGATGACTTTGAATCCTTACCAAAATTACCTCAATATTGGGATTGATGCAGAGGGTCTTTCTCTTCATTACTGAATCATGGCTTTGCTGAAATTCAGTATCGAAATAAGCAGCCGCTTCTGATGAAGCGGCTACGGACCGGTCTTTCTCTTTATTACTGGGTTCCGGCTTTACTGGAGTCCGGTATCGAAACCAGGAAGCCATGCTCGCGCAGCGAGAATGGCTGCGAAACGTCAACCACACTTTGCTCTTGAAACAAATCACGAAGATAAGACAAACTAGTGATCACAAGCAAAGGCATAAAAATTAATAGACACCAAGCAGGCCCGCCGAAATAACTCCAGGGCCAATGCAGCGGATGAGCAATTAAATCATCATATAATTTTCCAGCTTGATAACAAAGCACTCCTAATAATAAGGGCCAACGTTTAACATTGTTGCGTGGAAATAACAGTAACATTATTGCAAGCAAGTGCGCACCTAATAACAAGATAAAATGACGCATTGTTCCTTGTGGACTAAAAATTAACATACCAATCATTATTAGAAAATATTCTAAGGTTACTACTGCTGGTTCTTTTGAGGAGCAAAACAACCCTGGTTTTCTCCACATAAAAGGGATGGCAAACTTTTTAAATAGCCTCCATAGAAGTAAAAAAGTGAGTACCGCGATTAAGAAAACCGTGATTAGAGCACGATTTTGAGACCAGCCATGGTCTAAGAAGACTCGAGTTAAGCCACTGGTGATCGTAATATTTCCCGACCAGGTAATTTGTGGAACTTTTACTGGATAATAAGTATTTAATAAGCTTTCTCCAGGCATATGAATAAAGCCTGAACTGGCTTTTTTCAAATAAGCTAGGTTTTTAGCCCATCCTAATTTTGCAACAGGCAAGAGCATTCCTAAGGTAATCCCTACCACAATTGCTACAATTATTTTGAATCTGGCTCTCAACAGAAAGTATGGAATAAATACAATAGGCTGATATTTGATATTTGCAATTAATCCCAAAATGATTCCAGAGGTGTATGGTCTTCGATCTAACCAATACAAACCAAGAGTAAAACCAGCCAAGATCATCAAATCATATTGAGTCCATTTAATTTCCCACCATAATTCATGGTAACACATCAATAAAGCCAAAGAGCAAGCCGCCGTCGCCTGCCATCGGCTGCATTGAAACTTAAAATGAGTAGCAATTATTCGAAAATTCAACATCAGAATGAAAAAAATGAGTAAAAAATTTATCACTGTCCAAAGTAAACAAGCAATTTTTAACTTAAGAAAAGTTAAAGGTATAAAAATAAAAGCTTGCAAAGGAGGATAAATAAAATAACCATGGGTAAATTGATAAGGATCGTAGCCATTTCTAATAGCATAAGCAGCATGTAACAGAACCGGCAAATCACCCAAAAAATTCTTGTGTATCAATAAATAAGTTTCCAATATTAGATAAAAAAAGATTAATCCCAAACCTAGAAAAGAATAAATTTTCCAATAATTGAATTTAACCATACACCACTCCTCCTGGCTGAACCATTGATTTGCTAAAACCATGATAGCTCATTAACCGTTGACCAGGAACAGCTATGTGCCATAATAACAATATGAACAATCCAGCAGACCTTTTATTTACTCCTTTTGACTTACGCGGTTTAATCTTAAAAAATAGAATCGTAATGGCCCCCCTTACACGAAATAGGGCCGTCCATGGAACCGATGCTCCTCAAGCACTCAATGCTGAATACTATGCTCAAAGAGCCAGCGCCGGCCTAATCATCTCTGAAGCAACTCAAATTTCGCCAACCGGCAAAGGGTATGCTTGGACACCAGGAATCTATTCTGAAGAGCAAATCTCAGGCTGGAAAAAAGTTACTAATGCGGTTCACGCTAAAGGAGGGGTTATTTTCCTACAGCTTTGGCACGTAGGCCGAATATCACATCCAACGCTACAGCCCCACGGTGGCTTACCCGTAGCTCCTTCAGCCATTGCTCCGGAAGGTCAGAGAACCTTTATTGAAACAGGAGAATTCGTTCCTGTTGGCCAGCCTAGAGCGTTATTGCTGTCTGAAATTCCAGCAATTGTCCGTGATTATCGAATAGCAGCTCGAAATGCAATGACTGCAGGATTCGATGGAGTAGAAATTCATGCTGCTAACGGCTACCTGATTCATCAATTTTTATGTGATGGCTCTAATCAGCGGCAAGATAGTTACGGCGGCTCTATTGAAAATCGATTACGCTTTGCTTTGGAAGTAGTACAAGCTGTCACTGAAGAAGTCGGCGCTCACCGAACTGGTATTCGGCTATCACCGGTCAGCCCCTCTAATGGAGTGTTCGATAGTGCACCTGCTTCGGTTTTTTTTCCATTGATAAAAGAATTGAATCATTTTGATCTATCCTTTGTGCACGTCGTTGAAGGAACCACTGGGGGTGCAAGAGATTTTAAAGGCTTTGACTTTCAAGCTTTTAGAAAAGAATTTTCCGGGCCTTGGATGGTTAATAATGGTTATGATAGAGAAAAGGCTATGCTGGCTGTCAGCAGCGGTTATGCTGATTTGGTGGCTTTTGGTAAATCTTTTATCGCTAATCCCGATTTAGTAGCACGATTACAATGGGATGCGCCTTTAAACCAACCGGACCCTAAAACATTTTATGGTGGAGATGCTAAAGGATATATTGATTATCCTACGCTTTCTTCAAAACCGGCTGATGCTGTTCCTAAGGGCTATCATTGTATTACTCCTTCACTCATCGTTGAAGATGCAAAAAAAGCCATTGAATTTTATAAATATGTTTTTGGCGCTCAACTGATTCTTTGTAAAACCAAAGCAGGGAAAATTGGACACGCCGAATTACAAATTGGAGATTCAAAAATAATTATTTTTGATTCGTTAACGATTTCTGACGCGGTCAGTGCGCGTAAATATGGCGGTTCGCCGGTGGAATTACGCCTTTATGTCGATGATGTAGATTCTATAGCAAAAAAAGCTGTGGCAATGGGCGCTAATTTAATACGTCCGCCTGAAAATATGTTTTATGGTGACCGTAGAGCTTTTTTGGAAGACCCTTTTGGTCACTACTGGTTTATCGTAACGCATATTGAAGCAATCTCTTCAGAAGAAATGAAACGGCGTGAAATCGAGCACGGCTGGACTGATAATCTTGATGATCCTGATTAATCCAGGAAAAATGAATAGTCACTGACTCTGAGTGAAACTCAATGTGTCAGAACGTTATATCTGATGAATATACTTTGCGCCATTTTTAATAAAAAACAATTACTAAGCTAATGCAAAAAGATAATAGACCGATCGTTTTAATTTTTGTGGATAGAGATGGTACTCTCACCTCATCACATTCCGATACCGCCCAATTAAACGGCGCGGATAAGCCTAATGACCTTGGTCCTTGGCAAGAACTTTTGGATATTCCTGATGAATTTGCTAGTGATCTGGATGTTAAGGTCCATGTTTTGACTTCCAGAAAAGCTGTTGGACCATCAACGATAGAACTAGCTCAACTTTTAAATCTAAAATCCTATAATAAATTTACCGGCGATGAATTAAAAACACAAAAAGATAAATTAGATTTTGCTGTTCATTATGATTATGAGTGTGTTAAAGGAATATTTGTAAAAAAAATTAAAGACCCTTCCAGTGCAGACCGGCCTTGTTTTATTTGGGATAGCGTCAATTTATCTTATCATTTAGATGATTTTCATTCTAAAACATTTTCTGTTTCAGCAGATCAAAAGAACAGCTTGAATGCACAACTTAATAGTTTTTCTGACGAGCTGGTAGAGGTGAAAAAATACTCTGATTTAAGCAATACCATTTTTGCTAGCGCCTGGTGTAGTTATATTGCACGCTATTCTCTTGATGGAAAACATGTGTCCAACAGACATCACCAAGAATCGAATGCGGTTTGTGCATTCAACTTAACCCCTACTACTCCCAAAGCCTTGGTCATGAAAAAACTTCGCCATCAGCCATGGACTAATAATCGTGTGGTGCTTTCCTGCATTTTAATGGATGATCAACTGCATCTACATGAAGATTACTTTTCAACCAAGGATTTTAGTATCGACTGCTCTGGTATAGAGCTAGCTGCCGATCCAGCAAAACTTAAGAAAGAGGTACAGCAAGCGATTAGTTCAGTAAGAAATTGTTTGAACGTTATGCTCTACACTTTTGACTGTTTCAAACAAACCATTCGCCAATTAGAACCTTTATTTAAGGCTACTTTTAATGAACTAAAAATTTTAAAGCAGTTCACCCCTGACGCAAGAAAAGAAGTTGTTGAAGGTTTTTCAAGTATTTTAGCACAAAAAAATTTTCAAAGGCTGGTTTCGGACCGTGATGTTAGTAGCAAATTTTTCAAAATGTTTCTTATGATAAATGATTTTATAAATTTATCTAAGTACTTCAAAGAAGATAAAAACTTCCAGCCAAGTGATCAGCCTCTTCTAGCTTTAGATACATTATTAAAATTAGCGGAATCTAAAAAAACCAAAAGAGAAAGTCGAATGTTCGTAAAAGCCATTCCGGCAGGAATAGAGGAAATTAAAAAATTTTTAAACTATTCTGGTAGAAGGTCTAAAGATTATGGAGAATTGATAAAAAAAATAAAAAGAGACTTGAGTTCAGTTAATGCTAAAGATTATTCCTCAAGTAACCTCATTTATATGAATTTAATTGTGAAACTCCACAGCGTGATCACCCAAAACAATATAAACTCATTTGATTACCTAGTGAAGCTCATTACCAATAAGTTTGAAGCTGACTTCATGGGACCTGATAAAAACTTATCCACTAATCCGGTCCAATCTGGCTCCCCGGTAGCTACACCTGGATAAAATTATTTTTTTACTCAAAATGATACATGAGACTGTTGATTTTAGTATGAAACCTACGTCATAATAGGCGCGCCATGTGGAATTCTGGACTTTATTCCACAAGGCGCTGACCACATTATCTTAAAGTACAAGGAAAGATAACATGGCTGTTTGTATTGTAAGCTATTTTAATAATTCTTCAAAGCATAGGGTTCTCCCTTATTCTTTCTCCAATGATCTGCATTATGGGCAAGGAACACCATAGTGCCAAAAGACCTGCTTAACTGTAATACAGTAAAGCCATTGGTAAAAAATATTCGGAGAAGCTGAAGCCGGAAGAGATTGAAGTGGCTCACAAATAGTCATGCACAAGCTGGCATGGGTTTGTCCCCGAAAACTGATGTCGGCTTGTGTTGTGGTCTTTTCTTTTTTTGTATTCTTTCAATGCTTTGATATAATTACTACACAGGATGAATATACTTTTAATAAACATGGGAAGCCGGGGGGATATCAACCCATTCCTTGCTTTAGGGGTCGTTTTGAAGGAGCAAGGACATCAAGTGACTTTCATTACCGGTGAAGTTCATAAACATGTAGTGGTGTTTGCAGGCTTAAATTTTGTTGCTTGTACTTCAGCGGCCGCTTATTATCAAGTCATTCATGATCCTGATCTACATCACAAGCATAAATTTTTCAACGTTATTGCAAGATACATGATGTTGCAGCCAATGAAAGCAATCTACCACATCATTTCGCAGTTTAATCCTTCTGACACTATTTTGATCAGCACTCATTTTATGTTAGCCGCGCGGTTAGCTAACGAGAAAATGGGCTTCCCCTTAATTACTATCTGCATACAACCTTCTGCTTTCTGGAGTATCGAGCGTCCACCTCTTAGCCGGGATGCTTTATATTTGCCCAAACTGCCTTATTTTTTAAGAAAAATCATTTTAGGATTAGCTGAAGACCATTTTCTGGATCGGGCTCTATCACCAGAACTAAATGATTTTCGGGCCCAATTAAATTTGCCGGCAGTGAACAAAATCTATGCAAACTGGTCATTTTCTAATAGCAAAATTGTTGGGTTATTCCCAGATTGGTATGCACCACCAGCCAGCGATTGGCCTAAACATACCGAATTAACCGGTTTTGTGGAATTTGATGAAAACATCGAACAACAACTACCTGATCAAATTCAAGAGTTTTTAGATAAAGATGACCCTCCTTTGATTTTGACCTACGGAACAGCCAATGTAAAAGGCAAACAGTTTTATCAATTATTTATTGAAACAGCACGTAAAATGGGGTTGCGTGTTATCATTTTAAATCAATATCCAGAACAATTACCTGCTCTACGTCAAGATCGCGAGTTACTGGTTTCTTACGTTTCTTTACCTAAAATATTACCTAAAAGTCTGGGATTAATCCATCACGGTGGGATCGGCACATTGGCTCAAGCAATAGCTACCAGCACACCCCAACTGATTGTTCCTTTTGGCTTCGATCAATTTGATAATGCTGCCAGAGTGGAGCATATTGGTACGGGTCTAAAGCTTCATCTCAAAAGATATACGAATTTCAATGAAGCAAAAGATAAAATCCATCAATTGATTCATTCTGCTACTATCAAAAATAATTGCACCCGGTATTCTGAAAAAATAAATTTTAAAAAATCTGCTCAAATTACTAGTCAGGCAATACTGAAATTTAACTAATGCGTATTGCTTTACCAGGTAAATCTTGTAGTTCTTGGCTAGAATCCTGTTGCAAATCAAGCCATTGTAAAGTAACTGGCGCAAGTCCAGCCCAAACCGGCTGGTCCATATCTTGAGCAAAATCGACTACCGGTCCCTGCCGCCCTTTATAAACACATTCTGATAAAGGTATTCTTAACACCACGGAAGCCGCTAATTCCTGCGGCGTCGGTTGGCGAATATGCTGCCAGCGCCCAGGAACTAAACCTTCGATGAACCGGCGAAGACTCTCTTGTTTCAACGCTTCGGGTGCCTCAGAGAATTCTCCATAAATACATACCGATCGGTAATTCATGGAATGGGCAAAAGCAGAACGCGCCAGCACTAAAGCATCTACATGAGTAATTGAAATACAGGCTTGAGCTCCTTGGATTAATTCTTGCAACAGCCGGCTGGCTTTAGAACCATGAATATAAAGATAATCCTCAATCCGCCAAATTGCTGTAGGAATTACATGAACATTTTTACCGTCTGAGAAGCCAATCACTCCATACAAAGCAGCATCAATCACTGCATTAATTAATTGGCGATCATACTGGGCCCGTTCGGGTTTACGCTTAACTTGGGTCCTTTCGGTAAGATTGATTTTTTCGGTCATGGATATCTCCAATTCGGCAATTAAACTGGATTTGATATTATCCACTATTATTGTAAAATGATAGAACCAGTTAAGAAAATAACATGAGTCCAGCGACTGTCGCTGCGCGAATGCATTTTCATGATTTTGATCGTTCATCTGGTAAAGAAGTGATGAGAATTCCCCGTTACAAACTGCTTTATGAAGCGCTGCGCAATCAAATATTGGAAGGATTGCTTGCTCCCAATACCCGTTTGCCTTCTTCCAGACAGCTAGCAAAACAACTGAATTTATCTAGGAATACCACCATCGCGGCTTTAAATCAGCTTTGCGCCGAGGGTTATGCAGAAGCGCGCCCCGCTTCGGGGATTTTTGTTTTATCCACCCTCACCACTCGATGGCAAAAATCCCTAATCAATAGACCACTACCAACTGCAACTTTCAGATTATCCACCAGAGGAAAGAAAATTTATGAAGATATTCCAAAAAAAGTACTGCAAGGCGCTTTCACCCCGGGAATACCGGATCTTAGTCTTTTTCCTTTTGGATTGTGGCAACGCTATCTTGTCCGCTGTATACGTAATCCTCAATTGAAATGGCAATCTTATTCACAACAAGGTGGTCTAAAAGAATTACGTCAGACAGTTGCCGCCTATTTACGGGTCTTTCGTGGTATAGAATGTAGTGCCAATCAGATTTTAATCACTCATGGCACTCAAAACAGCTTAAATCTCATCAGTTCGCTGCTCACAGATCAAAATGACCGTGTTTGGATTGAAAATCCTGGATACCCTGGTGCTCGTAGCGCATTTATTGCGGCTGACTTACAAATCATTGGTCAACCATTGGACCAAGAAGGAATAGCACCTGCTCGATCGGCATGGAAAAACCCACCACGATTAATTTATGTGACACCTTCACATCAATATCCTTTCGGCATGATGATGAGCGCAGCCCGACGTCAACAACTACTGATTCAAGCCGCCGATCTACCTACATGGTTTATTGAAGACGATTACGATAGCGAATTCCGTTTTGAAGGAAATCCGGTAGCGGCCATGCAAGCGTTAGCACCTTCACGGGTAATTTATCTTGGCACTTTCAGTAAAACACTTTTTCCTTCCATACGAATAGGCTACATGGTGCTACCAGAAAATTATCTCGATGCCTTTCGCTTTACTCAAGCTCGACATCAAAGGGAGCCATCTTATATTTTACAGAGTGCTTTAAATAACTTCATTCAAGACGGACACTACAGTACTCACGTGCGGAAAATGCGGCAAATATATCAACAAAGAAAAGATCAATTGGTGGCTATATTTCGTGAAAATTTGGGTAACCAGGTACAGTTGCACGGCACCGATACCGGGTTACATTTGACAATAACCTTCCCTCTTTATATAAACAGTTTGCAGATCGAGGCTCAAGCTCTTGAGCAAGGCATCGGTGCGCGTTCTTTGAAACACTATTATCTTCCTAACTCGTCCATACCTCTTGTAGAAGGACTAGTCCTTGGCTTTGGCAATACTGATTCAAAAACAATATTGCGATCTGCCAATATATTATTGAAATTGCTAAAAAAGGCGCTTAATAGTAAAATTATTTAAGGGAGGACATATTATGCTGAAGTGGGCCTTTATCTTTTTGATAATTTCAATTATTGCGGGTTTACTAGGTTTTACCGGCGTGGCTGGAATTGCTGCCGGTATAGCAAAAATTCTTTTTGGAATTTTCTTATTTTTGTTTATTGTGTTTCTCATCTTGGGCGTAGTGATCGTTAAAAAAATCACCTAAAATCAAACGTCCTTGCTGTAAGCAATAGTATTCTTGAATGTCGAGTGTTGTACATCAATAAAAATAAGACCATATCAATTCCCGTCAAAATATAATACTATAAAATCCTATCCTGATGAAGGATCGCAAGGAAGAGCGGGAATGATTGCTGAATGAAAAAACGCTTAATTATTTGTGCGGATGGCACATGGGATGAGCCCGGGCAAACTGATCAAGATATTCCAAGTCCCACTAATGTCTGCAAATTAGCTGTCGCGGTCTTGCCCTTTGACAAAGAAGGAATCTCACAAATTACCTCCTATCATGTTGGCGTAGGCAAACGAGGCGGTATTGGAGATCATTTTTTCGGCGGCGCTATGGGGGCAGGCCTTTCCAAAAATATTATCGATCTTTATCTTTTTCTAGCTTTAAATTACTCCCCAGGTGATGAATTATTTTTATTTGGATTTAGCCGAGGCGCTTATACAATAAGAAGCCTTGCAGGACTGATTCGAAATTCAGGAATATTAAAAAATAAATATGCAACCTATTATAAAGAAGCCTATCTACTTTATCGCGATCGCAACCACGATACTCATCCCAAAGCACCAACCGCCATCGAATTTCGAAAAAAATATTCATGGCCGGATTTTAATATTAAATTTATCGGCGTATGGGATACCGTGGGAACTTTAGGACTGCCTTTTAATGGAGTGAAATTAAAAAAATTACAATTTCATGATGTGGACTTAAGTAGTCACGTAGATTATGCTTACCAAGCTTTAGCAATTGATGAAAAAAGAAAGCCTTTTATTCCTACTCTTTGGAAAAAACAGCCAACCTCACCTGAATCTCAAATCCTTGAACAAGTTTGGTTCCCTGGCGTGCATTGCAATGTAGGTGGTGGATACCAGAATACCGGCCTTTCTGATTGC
This sequence comes from Pseudomonadota bacterium, assembly GCA_018241585.1. Classification (GTDB taxonomy): domain Bacteria; phylum Pseudomonadota; class Gammaproteobacteria; order Coxiellales; family Coxiellaceae; genus JAFEDN01. The sequence continues at coordinate 32,105 of JAFEDN010000478.1, forward strand.
GCACTAAACTGGATGTGGAGTAAAGCCGAATCCTGCGGCTTAGTATTGGATTCAAGCCAGAAACCAAGGCCCGACCTCCAGGGAACATTACGTAATTCAATGCTTTGGTATTACCGTTTATTAGGAGTCAAAATTCGCATCCTGGGCTCAGAATTACCCGGTAGTTATGAACGGCTTAGCCAAGATGCTCTTACTCGTCATGAACTAATAAACGATTACCAGCCAGAAAATATGCTTAATTTTCTAAAGTCCCATCCAGAATTAATTATCCATTCTTAGATTATTAACCTCTCATTCAAGGTCTTATTAAACAAAGCTAATTACGCTTTTAGTTCGCAAATAAATCCTCTGTTTGTTTTTGAATCAATTTTGCAAGAGGCAATATTAGCAGTATGCACATAAAAACCATATCTCTTATTACCTGTACCACCAATGCATCCTAAACTGATGCCTTTATAGGATTGGCTGATTTCACTAAAATAATTTTTATCATCTTTGGTGGAAACTGCCAAATTAGGCTGACTTTGCCAACTAGACCATTCCAAACCATCCTTTTTTATTTTATATCCTTGATGCAAGGTGGTCTTGACTGTTGGACAAGCGATAGCAATGGTTTTGGCAAATGCATTAGTATTAATAAACAAAACAGCTAAGGGTAAAACACTCCAGACCATTGCCGGGCATTTAAAACAAATCGTCTTCATTTTATTCTCCAAGAATTGATAAGACTTAAAATTAAAAATATAGCACAACTCATTCCATCCATAGGAAGCGGTGATAAATAACCAAAGGAAAGGATCGGGATCGGAGTTTGACAGCAGTTCCCGCTGAAGCAAAATTAGCGATTAGCTCATGAAATATTCAAAGAACTATATTTTTAATGTTAACATTTTTCGTAGAAAAACCGATCCTGATGAGGGTTCGCAAGGGAGGGAAGAGCGGTAGCGACCTTTCCCTTGATTACTGAGTTCCGGCTTTGCCGGGGCTCAGTATCCAAACCAGGAAGTAGCTGCCACTTCAGCGGGGGCTATCAATATCTGGTTTTGTGGACTAATTTGTGTTAAATTAACGCATTAAGCAGGTTAAAAACCTCCAAACCAACCTTCATCCTGCTGTGCGAGGTCCTGATCAGTAACTTAAGTCCTGATGGTCAAGGTTGGACTCGACCATTTACACTTAATATATTGATAGGATTTTTTATGCAAGATTTTTCAAATATCGGTTTGCCCGATGCACTGTTAACTTCACTCCATCGCATGCAATACAAGGTCCCTACTCCTATCCAGGTTCAGGCTATACCACCAGCTCTAGCGGGAAAAGATATTTTAGGCTCCGCTCAAACAGGCACCGGTAAAACGGCCGCTTTTGGCATTCCATTGATTACCGGCCTGATGAATTCTCAACAAAGTATAGGATTAGTATTAACCCCTACCCGTGAATTGGCCACTCAAATTATGAATGTTTTACGTCAACTGATCGGCCCGCGCAGTAATCTCACTTCTGCTTTACTAATTGGGGGAGAGTCGATTGTGCCGCAATTCCACCAACTAAAAGCGGGTCCGCGCATTATTGTGGGGACGCCGGGCAGAATCAATGACCACCTCCAGCGCGGTAGTCTTAAGCTGCAAAATACCCAGTTTTTAGTGCTGGATGAAACAGATCGAATGCTCGATATGGGTTTTGGAGTGCAGCTTGATGAGATCGTGAAACGGCTTCCGCAAACCCGGCAAACCTTAATGTTTTCGGCTACACTGCCTCATGAAATCATCCAGCGGTCTCAGAAATATCTGCGTAATCCCGAAAGGATTTCGGTAGTACCCGCCGGAAGACCCGCTCTTAACATTACTCAGCAAACTGTTAACCTCAACGACGGTGAAAAATATTCCACTCTGATAACCGAACTGGATGAGCGCAAAGGTTCAATTATTGTGTTTGTGAATACCAAGCGAGGCGCTGAAAAACTAGCAGCCAAGCTTTATCAGGACGGCCACGAAGTTGACACCATTCATGGTGACCTCAGGCAGCGTCAACGTGATCAAGTTATCAAATCCTTTCGCAATCAAGTTTATCGTATTCTGGTCGCCACCGACGTAGCGGCACGAGGATTAGATATTCCACACATTGAACATGTGATTAATTATGATGTCCCGCAAATACCCGAAGATTACGTTCATAGAATCGGCAGAACTGCACGAGCAGGCCGTAAAGGCTGTGCCATATCTTTTGTATTACCAAAAGATCGGGCAAAATGGCAAGCCATTTGTAATCTGTTAAACCCTAATGCAACTAAACAAAGCAACCACCGTTCCTCTTTTACTCGCAAAGGCGGCTTTGCTTTGCGCCGCAGGAAAAAAGTGCGTTCTCAAAAATAAACGGGAGACCCACTGTGAATAGGTCGGTTATTTTATTATCTGGCGGCTTAGATTCCACTACCTGTCTAGCTTTAGCTAAATCAAGACAAGAAGAATGCTACACGCTAAGTTTTAATTACGGACAAAGGCATTGTACTGAATTAAATCGCGCCCAACAGATTGCTCAATCTTTTGAAGTGAACCAGCATGAGGTCTTTAGATTACCGGTAGAAATATTCGCCGGCTCTGCATTAACCGATGCCAATATCGCTGTGCCTGAATATACAGGCAGCAAAGCAATTCCAGTCACCTATGTTCCTGCACGCAATACCATTTTTTTAGCGATTGCTTTGGGCTGGGCTGAATCGATTGGTGCTAATCGAATTTATATTGGAGTAAGCGCCGTCGATTATTCAGGTTACCCTGATTGCCGTCCTGAATATATTACAGCTTTCCAAAAGATGGCCGATCTAGCTACCCAGTGCGGCGTAGCAAATCAAGGCGTCAAGATTGAAACTCCGCTAATTAAGCTCAGTAAAGCTGAAACTATTAAATTAGGTCTTTCTTTAGGGGTTAATTACCATTTGACGGTTTCATGCTACAACCTGGACACCCATGGTAATGCCTGCGGCAAATGTGATAGTTGCAGCCTAAGACGAAAAGGTTTTGAGGAATGCGGTGTTACTGATCAAACTCAATATGGGTCTAATGCAACCGTATTGTAGAACGTTGACCTTTTCATTTCATCAGGTTTAAAATTTAGAATTGAAGTTAAGGGAAAAAAAGTAATATGCTGTTTAAATTAATAAAATCGATTTGGATTATAGCTGCTGTAACAGTGTCGGGCAGTGAGGCGACAAAAACTGAGTCTACCTTAGAGATTTCGGACCAAGATTCTTTTCTATTTTGTCTACTTTACCCTACCTTCCCAGGAAAATATAAGGTAGGTTCATTTAGAACCATAAATCAAGATATTTCAAAAGCAGACCCTCTACCTATCATTAACAAAGAGAATGATTGTCAGTTAAAATATTTTGGTGAAAATTTTACCTCAGACTCTAGGGTAAAATTGACCAACTGTTTTTTAAATGCCTACAAAAACACCTCCTCTTCAGTCAAAGTAGCTGTTAATCTGCCTGAAGATCAAGCGCATTGTATAAATTCAGTTAAATACGATCAATCTTGCGTTCCTGAAACGCTAATATTTCGGACTTGACCTTCTTAGGTTTCCATGCCCATAAAAAAGGGCTCCAAACCCTGGAGCCCCATCAGAGTCAGTAAATCGTAGGGATAGAACTTCTTGCTAAATCGGCTTCATGATCAAGGACGTGTTGCCTTGCTTTTATCCAAAGTTCCTGTAATTCTGCCGATCTTTTATCTGTTGTTAATTGATGTTCCGGTTTAACCCACATCATACTTTTTTCCAAAATATATGCCAAAGTATCGGCAAAATTTCCAGTTGGTTTGCCTACAAAATATTTGCTGATTAAAGCAATTAATGAGTCACTATCCTTGCATCGTTCAAATTCAGCTAAAAAATGCATTAATCTTATTTTACCAGCATCACGACTAAACGATGATTTTGCTGCTCCCAAATTATATCTCGTTTCTGGTAAAGGCTTTTTCCAGATCAGAAAAGAACTTATTTGACTTTCAGCTTTAGATTTAATTTCGGATTTTGCTGTTAATTCAATATCTTTTGGTTTGATTTCCCAATATTTTGTATTAATAAAATCAATAGTGATCGCCTTGATCTCACTCAACTCTTTAAGGATAAAATGTCGTTTCATAAATCACCTCATATTTGTTATAATTGAGATCATTATGATTTGCTGAACTAAGCTGAAAAATAAGCTAGCCGTTACAAAAGAAATAACTATAGGTTCTTAATTTGGATATTATTGATGAGCCAACTAGACCAAATTATCATGTTCTTGGAAGTGGTAGAAAATAAAAGTTTTACTGCTGCCGGCGAAAAATTATTGATTTCTGCCAATGCTGTCAATAAACAAGTCACTCAATTAGAAGAAAATTTAGGCGTCACTTTATTGCAACGATCTACCCGCCATCTGAGTTTAACGGAAGTAGGAAAGAATATTTATCAAAAAGGTAAAATCTTGCAAGAGAATTGGCTAGAAATTCAACAATACGCTCAATCTCTGCAAAAAAATCCCCAAGGAGCTTTAACTGTAGTCAGCACCGTTGGAGTAGGACAGCATTTATTAACGCCTCATTTGACAGAATTTTTAAAAAAATATCCCGAAATAAAATTAAATTTAAAATTCTCCGATGAATTTCCTGCGTTTTCTTCAGTTGATCTTGCATTTGGCTTTCCAGCTTCATTAGTGCCTAAAGACGCTATTGAAAACGACCTGATTCGCCGTAAAATCTATACCATCGAAAGAATTGTATGCGCCTCACCAAGTTACTTATCGAAATATGGAGAACCTAAAAATTATGAAGACCTGCATACTCATTGCTATATCGTACATTCTCAAAACCAGAACAACCCTTTATTAAAGCAGTGTGAACTCAAAAACATACAATTTTTAAAAACTTTAACTGTAAACAATACCCTTGCTATTTTAAACATGATGATTCAAGGCGATGGTATGGCTTCAAGTCCCGACTTTGTGGTAAAAGACTCGCTAAACAAAGGTTCTTTAAAAAGAATTTTAAATTTTCACAAAGAAAATAAAGTAGCGGTTTATATTTTTTATAAAAAAAATCGTTTTTTGTCGAAAAATATTGCCTGCTTTGTTGATTTCTTTTTATCTGCCTGGAATAGGCCAAGTAATCCGCATAACACCAATGGGTCCTGCAGCTGAGATGGGTGACACCGCAGCATTGCTGAATCCGTTTATAAACCCAGCTTCGTTTTTGCCGCGCTGAAAATAAACCGGATATTTTAGAATCATCCGATCCAACTTTTTGAGCAGACCCAAGATGCTCGAATCCGAAGAATTATTAGTCCGTTCTTTGAGCCCTTGTTAGATGCGACGCGACTTTAACGAATTAATCTTTTGGAGTAATATTGAATTCAAGTTTGTATATTTCTTATTAACTGGAGACAATGATGAAATCCGAAGTAACTTCTGTCCTTCCCGCCGCAAGTGCGATTGCAATAAAATATAAGGCATTTTCCGGTTTTTTTAAGGCTTCAACAACGGCATCCCTCACCTGGCCAAACGACCCACTTTAACATCCGGCAATACAGAGCGCCCCGAGATCAGAGAACGTATTGCGAATCAAAAGGATAATAGATTACAAAATAAATAGAAAAACTATCGCAGACTTTTAACTTCGTAAGAACTATCATGACTAGTTACCTACAGTCAAAAATAATTAGTCGGAGGTAATATGGTTCAATCAGTTAGGCAGTTTACAGCCTTTGTTAATCAATGGCAATCACCAGTTTTGATTCCAATGGTTTTGAAATTGCTGAAAACAAAATTAAACGATCTGGATGAACAAAATGCTAATTCCATTATTTCTCCGCAAAATATACCTGCGTATCAAACACTATACCAACATTGGCGAAAAAGCCGACAGTTAGACCCTATACAACAAATTTGGGTCAAAGAAATAGGTGGCTATTTGCGTTGTCTTAAAAATCAGTCGATTTTCAATACCTCATTAAAAAATAAAAAGCTTTTATCTCCATCGGAAAAAACAAATTCTTTTAAATTATAACCATTGCTATTGTTGTGAACGATGTTTGCTTGCAGGGTACCCAGCCTGACGGTAATCGTTCACGGGGTAGATTCTGCGTATGCATATTCATTCTCGTGAACTGTTACAGCTTTTTAACTTCTTCTGAAAATTATTTATATTTATAGACAATTACTGATTAGTAAACCAGGTCATTCCTAAGAAAATGCTGAAGTCAGGAGCTATTGAAGACGAAACAAAATTAGCAATTTATCCACGTATAGTAATGTCGAAGTCTTTACTCGCTTATATCCATTCGTTAAAGCAAATTCAAAATAGTGAATACCATAATCACAGATTTATAGACCTTGTTATTCAAAGAGATTTTGACGGAATTTTCTATTTTCATTACTTACATTTACCGTTTTGTCTCATCAATTCTAGCGCGTTGAATAAAATTAAGAAGGTAATAGAAAATAATATCAAAAATAATAAAGAAAATTTAAAAGACTTAAGTAAGTGACGCCGGCTTAGCACTTACTTTTTCCATAGAAATTTAACCAGCATGTTGTAAAACATCACGTTCATTAAACTTTAAAAAATTCCGTAACTTCTCATCTTAGTCTTTCATGAATTGAATAACGCTGACGTGATTGTTATTATTTTTTCTGGGGTATGATAATCATCAATGAAGTTTCATGAGTGTTCCGGAAATGAGATTTTAGGGAACATATTTATTGAACAGGGGTACACCACTATGTCCAAACAACCTTCATTTTCATCATCAGCTACGTCTTCTTCATTAGGCCCACGATTTGACAGTGGAATACAACAATCTGTAGATAGATTTTCCGGCTCTACGGAAAGCAAAGGAGCTGGCTGGGAAATTCCTTATAACGAATTAAAGTTTGGAACCTTTTTGGGTCAAGGAACATACGGAAGAGTTTACACCGGAATTTATCGTGGAATTAAAGTAGCCATAAAAGTTTATAATTTACGCAATACATTACCCAACAAACAACAAATGGAAGTATTAAAAGAAGCTGGTTTAATGGCGCGATTACCAAAATCACCTTGTTTAATTGGTCTTCATGGAATCAGCTTTGATCAGAATTATTGTCTAGTCATGGAATACGCAGAGGGCGGAACATTACATGCGCGTCTTGAAGCTAGCGGGGAACTGACTTTGCCACAGCAGATGCGATGGGCAATACAGATCAGTCATGGTTTAAACCAACTACATAGCTTAAATATCTTGCATCGCGATCTTACCAGTAGAAATATTTTACTGAACAATCGTGAAGAAGCCAAAGTGGGAGATTTTGGATTATCCATAATTAAATCGACTTCAGCAAGCCACGAGAAAATAAGTAGCGCTATGGGGACTGCAGGAACATTACCCTGGATGGCCCCGGAGTTGCACAACGGCGAATCAAATTCCAAGAAAACCGATGTGTATAGCTTAGGTGTGGTACTCTGGGAAATCGTGAGCCGGAAGATGCCGTATGAGGGACTAATGATGAGTCAAATGATCTCTATGGCTGTACAAGGAAAACGTGATCCACTGCCGACTTCCTGCCCGGAAATATTTCGGTTAATGATCATGGCGTGCTATCATTTGGATGCCAAGCAACGCCCAACAGCGGAACAAGTGGGAAATCAATTTGAAACTGCATTGAGAAGCCTTGAAAGCCTACCTTCTTCATTATCACCGAAAGGAAGTGATCTCAAAAATATCAGATCAAGTGTAAAAAATCTAAATATATCAAAAAAAATAAAAGCTATTTATGTAGAAGCAAAAAAAGATAAAAATTTATTATCGTTCACGAGCACAGTGGCCCGTCAAACCCCATCCCCCAGTCCCTTTTTGCAAGACAGCTCGTTGATGACAGTTTTACCTTCCTCACAGCAGCACCAATCAGATGCCAAATTGCTCGATCAATCATCCGCCTTAATACTCCAAAAAAAAGATGAATCATTTTCATATAATCCATTTGCTTTTACACCAAGATCGATTGATTTACAGCATGTTGAAAAAGCCGGAAATTTACTTCGTTTAGTTACTGAAGGTGAACAAGAATACGCAGAAAATTTGATCTTCAAAAATCCTGAATTATTACTTATCTCAGGGTGTGTGACTGACTTATCGGAAAGAACATTTCAAAAAATTACCCCATTTCAATACGCTCTTTGGGCAATGGATTGGCACATGATAAAAATGATATTAGGTTATCTCTCACCAGAGATGGCCATACAGCAATTAGAACAATTAGAAAATGAAGGAACTGAACATGGAAAACAATTTAGTTTAACTTCGCTGATTGATGCTTTAGGAGAGTATCTTATTAAATATAATAGTTCGGAATGGAAAGAACTAGAAAGTTATTGGGCTAAAGTTGGGGAGTTGCAACGCCTACTGCCGGTTCATATAGTAAATGAATATTGTCGATCTGATCGTTCGTTTGTTCCATGTCCATCATTTGTAGAAGCCACTTTACCCCGTACCCGTCGAATAATGTATGAACATAAGAATGAAGAAATGGGTGAAATTCGTTTAATTGAACGCGGTGAATGGTATACCTACCGGTTCAGAAATTATACACGTTCAGGATTCTTTCGTAATAGTCATGGCGGGGCAACAGCAACTCACATACAGATAACAGATTCCCTTGGAATAGAAGTTCTTTTTTCATTTTTAATTCCTTTTGCTTTGTTGGCTTTGCCACATGTGATGACTGACGCTCCATATGATTTAGATGTACGACCAGACCTCATTGCCCTTCAAAAATTATTAAAAGTTCGAACAGAACAAATTAATGCATTAAAATCTCAGTTACAATCGAAAACTTTATTGCAAACATCAGCTTTTAACAGCATGAATACTTCAATTCCATCTGCTTTCAAAATTACTGACAGCAAAAGGCCGGAACAACGGCAATTATTACTACCTCAAAATACTACTGCACCATCACCAAAGACTACAACATCATCATTGGAACTAAAAAAATCTATTTCAAAAATAGGACAAATATCTCCAGTATCACAAAACCTTTATAGCTTAACTGCACCAAAACCGACAGACAAAGTATCAGTTAATCAAAAAGCGCCGAGCCAGTTGTTAAATTCCCAGTTATTGCCTAGCCCTAGCAATAATAATTTATTCGAGTTTTAACAAAGAAAATTCCAAAAGATCAAGAAGAAAACTATGAGTAGGCGATTGGTTACACCAGAGGTTGAAGAATTAATTCACTTGCGCCAGCGAGTACAAGAAGCCGATCTTGAAAAATATCAAAATTTATTAAAAGATTTTCTTGGAGAGATTAAAGCTATGATGGCGGAATCAGGCAAAATTGCATTTGCCGGAAATGCTTGCAGATCATCGGTTGGCCACAACTCAGCCGCAAGTATTTTTAAGTTATGCTTAGGAAAGCGCCATAGAGTTCATCGAACATCAATCCTGCCACTTCGTGTACCCCTTCAACCATACGAGATTCTTCTTTAATTCATTTAAGCGGACTTCACTGGGGGACAGAATGTCTTCAAGTTTCTTCCGATGTGAATGAAACCATTGTCAACATATTTATTTATAACTAGACACTACGCTCCAAGCTTTTTAACTTCTTCTGAAAATTATTTATAGGCAAGTACTGATTAGTAAACCAGGTCATTCCTAAGAAAATGCCGAAGTCAGGAGCTAGCCCCTATACAACAAATTTTGGTCAAAGAAATAGGTGGATACTTGCGTTGTCTTAAAAATCAGTCGATTTTCAATACCTCGTTAAAAAATAAAAAGCTTTTATCTCTATCGGATAAAACAAATTCTTTTAAATTATAATCATTGCTTATGATTTAAAACGTATTTATGGTAATGCATTGAATCACTACTGAGAAAAAACTAATGTTTAGCTTCTTAGGTCATGAGCGGCTAATTGGGTTCGTTCCGATAGATTTCGGTTTATGAAAGAAAAATACTGTTAAAATTGAAATAAAAATTAATATAACCATTAAAAAGATGGCGCTATTAAAATTTCCGGTCCATGTTGACATAAAGCCGGTTATAACCGGCGAAATAATCGAGGCTACCCCAAAAGCAAAATTCATGACTCCCAAACTACTGCTCGCCCTTGCTTCAGCAAGATCAGCGTTAATGATACCCATACTGGAGGTAGGCATATTATTAAACCCAAGCCCCAAAGACATAAAAATTAGCGCGCTAGTCAGAGAAGGTTTTATCAAGACGATAATAAAACAAATCCCCGATAATAATTGGCAGACTAAAATGAGATAAGAGCGGGAAATACGTAAACTTTGAGTTTTGGTCAGCAAAATATCGGATAAGATTCCGCCCAATATTAAAAATACTCCCGCTGTTAACCATGGCACTATTAAAAATAAACCCACTTGGGTCAAGGGAAGATGATAAATCTGTAATAAATATCCAGGCAACCAAACCAATGCAAAAAACTGCACATAGGAAAATACAAAAAAAGCAGTTTGATTTGCTAATAAAGTTGGAGTAAATAACAAAAACTTCCAAGTTATTTTTTTAGGAGGTAAAGCTTTTTTTAGGTTGTCTCGATAAAAAGTGTACCATACTAACGCCCAAATTATTCCAAGTGCACCAAGAATATAAAAAGTTATACGCCAGTTAAACCGCACAATTAAATGTGTGGTCAATGGCGCTCCAACAACCGATGAAAAAGCGACGGCTGAAGAGGCAAGTGCAAAAGCTCTGGTGCGTTGGCGTTGCGGAAACCAATCCACGATCACTCGCATGTAACATGGAAACCCGGGCGCCTCAGCCGCGCCTAATAATAATCGATAAATAAATAATGAGTAGAAACCAATCGCTGAGCCTAATAATATGCATGCTACGGACCACATTATCGCAAATAGCGACCAAATTTTACGAGCGCCATGATGATCGGCCAACACCCCGCCAATTATAATCATGATTATAAAACCAAAGCCGAAGGCAGAAGAAATCAAGCCAAAATCAGCATTGTTAAGATGAAAAGTAGTTTCTAAAGGTTGAATAGCATACGATAAAGCAGTACGGTCCAAGTACATAATAATTAGCGCAATAAAGCCTAAGCCAATGCCGATAAAACGCATAGTACGATCCATTAGCTGTGCCTAATTTCTAAGATAATTTTGCCAATATTTAAATTATCCTCCATTCGTTGCTGCGCGAGCGCTGCCTGTTCAATGGGGAAAACAGTATCGATGATCGGTTTAATTTTATTTTCTATTAATAAGTTTAACCATTGATCACGAAAGCGTTGAGTGACCAACCGTTGCTCCACAAGATTGCGAGCGCGGGTATTATGACCTTTCATAGTTATGCGTTTAGCTATGAACGTGGCTATATCCAGCTCTGCACGATGACCCGCTAATAACCCGATGAGAATCAAACGACCATCATATTTTAAACAGCTAATATTTTTTGCTAAAAATTCGGGGCCGACAGCATCTACGATTAAATCAACGCCTTGGTTATGAGTATATTGATTTACCTTTGCTACGAAATCTTCTGTTTGATAATTAATAAGATAATCGGCTCCTAAGTTTTGACAAAATGCCAATTTTTGATTATTTCCTGATAAAGCAATCACCTTGGCGCCAATAGATTTAGCCATTTGAATACCTGCGGTTCCAACGCCGCTGGCCGCTGCATTTAGTAACAGGGTTTCATTAGGCTGCAATTGACCATAGGTAAAAATTGACTCATTAGCCGTCTGAAATACTTCAGCAATCGCTGCGCCTTGGGGATACGAGAACTGGGCTGGTAACGGTGAAGCGAAATATTCATCTTGCAAACAATATTGAGCATAACCACCGCCATTCACATAACCAAATACCCGGTCACCTTTTTTAAAGCAAGTAACTTTATTGCCGCAGGCAACCACTTCACCGGCAATTTCAATACCCAAAATATCTGAATTGCCAGGTGGAACCTTATAAATACCCTGACGCTGAATAATGTCACAACGATTAAGCGCAGTAGCAAATACTTTAACTAAAAGATCATGAGCCTGCGGCTTTGGGATAGGAATCTCTTCATACACCAGAACGCTGGTGTCTCCAAAACCGTGCATGACGATTGCCTTCATATACCCTCCAATCACCTTGACACCTAATTAATACGATTGCTAGATTAATATCATGAAGCATTTTATGCAAGAAAAAGCCAATGTAGTTTAACCATTTTATGCGCAGAATCAAACTACAGCCATTTACATGCATGCACACCGCATGGATACTCAAAGCAAATTTCTCCCGCTATTAATTGAAAAATAAACTTAGGAAGATTTCTTATGAATATACCAAACACATATATGTTAAAAGTCGGCAACCTTGCTGTTGATCGATTGCGTTTGTTAGACGAAATTTATGGTCCCTATAGTCATGAATTCTTACTTAAAATGGGGCTTAAATCTAATGCGCAAATACTCGAAGTAGGCTGCGGCACAGGCAATACTACCTGCTGGATGGCCAAGCACATAAGCCCGAAAGGAAAAGTACTTGGTATTGACTTCAGCGCTGAGCAAATCGAAGTAGCCAAACAACAAGCGCAAGAGCAAAAGCTTAAAAATATTGAATTTATGGTTTTGAAAGTTGCAGATCTCCATGAAATAAAAACTGAATTCGATTTAGTTTTTTGCCGGTTTTTCTTAATGCATCTCAACGAACCTGTGCAAGCGTTGCAAAAAATGTATGAGCGACTTAGACCAAAAGGTATTTTAGCCTGCGACGAGCAGTGTTTCGGAGCAGCTAGATGCTATCCAGATTCGAAAGCATTTAATAACTTAAAAGACCTGGTTTACACCGTCTCAAGAAGTAAGGGTCTAGATTATGATTTTGGATTAAAGTTATATTTTGAGTTCAAAAAATTAAATCTTCAGCATATTCACGTGCAAACTGTGCAACCGATCTTACTCACTGAAACCCAAAAATCATTATGGACTATGTTCCTTCAGGAAACCAAAGAAGTTTTTCTATCATCCAAAATAATTACTCAAACAGCGTGGGATAATATGATGGCAGAACTTGAAGACCATGTTCATAGCGAAAATTATTATTTTTTATCAGTGCAAAATCTTCAAACTTGGGCCGTGAAATAAAAAAGAGTGCCAGACCAAGATATATTTTTTTATTTTCTCATAAAAACAGCCAGCTAAAATACCAATTTGTCCTGGTCACAGGTGGCCTCTAAATCCTGGCCACCTATGACTAGGAAAAATTGAACTTTTAATTACTTGTTATTAAACGAAAATAATAAGTTTATCATGGTATGGAATCGAAAAATTCTTGGAAGATGCAATAAGGTTAATCGATTTAAAAGTGAATTCTTTAAAATTTAAAGTTACACGAATACACATATCACTCATCGATGAAGTCAGTGATAAAATGATTCCATCTGGATCGCTAAATTTGAGAACATGCCTTTCTATTTAGAAAATATGATAAAACTCGTTAAAATTTTTACCGATCGTGATAACAATTCTATTTCTTGTAGAAGAAAGTAATCGGTCTGAATGCGAAATTTGAATTTGAAAACTTTGAAAATACAACATAGATTTAAAAAAAAACTTGACTAATAAAATTATTTATTAGAAAATATACTCAAGTAGAGATGAATTTTAAAAACGAACATCAGATATGGAGGGACAATGCTGATGAAAATTAATCTGTCTATTAATGATCAAGTAATCGTTTTTAATTGTCGCAAAGAAACACTGTTTCTAAATTTCATTCAAGCTGTCCGACAAGCCTGTAAAGAGTACGATTTTCCTATCCCCAATCGATATTTTCTCACCTCAAGCAACTTAAGCTACACAACGGCAGATTTAAGCCATACTTTACAAGAATTAGAGTTTAAAGAGAATACCCAGTTATCTACTGGAATTTTTACCCATCTGCCAAAAAAAGAAGAGCATGCACTGGATTTATCACTGAATGATCCCGTTGAAAATATTTTAAATGCTTTAAGTGCTGAGCACGATACAGCGGCAGTCAACGCTTTACTAACCTTATACTACCAACATCGGCTGTTAACAAGCGAGCAATTAATCAAGTTACGTCATGGTATTACACATTTATATCAGTATCGCACTGAACAAAACATCTATCTAGAATCTACCCCGGTTTATTGGATCTATAATATTTTGCCAATGATGGATATTCCCTCATTGGATTGTGCACCGGACGAAAAAGAACGAGATTCGAAAAAATCGACTTCAAATACTAATATTTTAAGAATTAATTTAATTAGCTACTCGCTTCAAGCATCCAGTTACTCAAGCGAAAGCCAAAAAACAGGTTATAAAAGAAAAAGGGGGGGTAAATTCTATCCTACAAAACCATTGTCTATGATAACAGCTAAACAAAGAATACAACTAGTATCTGAATTAAAAGAAACAGAACCTAGAATCGATATTATAAAAACTCTTATTGGTGATGCAGGATTCATTTCACTTAGAGATGAAAATATTGGCGAAAAAGGAGCTGAAGCATTTGCGACCGCGTTGAAAGAAAATCGCACGCTTTTTAATGTCGATTTTTCTGGCAATAATATTGGAGACTCAGGCGCTACAGCGTTCGCTGGAGTATTATCAGAAAACACCCCGCTTAGAAAATTGATTCTCCATAAGAATGGTATTACCGACATAGGCACGATAGCTATCGCTACGGCATTGGCACAAAACACCAACCTCACCAAACTTAATCTTGATAGCAACATAATTGGAATAACGGGTGCTAGGGTGCTTGCTGACGCATTAGAAACAAACCTCACCCTACTTGAACTTAAAATGGGCAGCTATCCTGTTTTTAACGCCGATTTACCACCCCCATCCAATAGATTTATTCATAATTTTTATATAGTTTCTAAACATCTCTACAGCTTCGCAGCACATATCTCTGCATCTGGTAATTATAGCGGTTTAGTAAGAGCTATAGAAAATAATCCTTTAATAAGAAACAGGCGTCATCAACAACATCAACTGATTCATCAGATTACTTCTTTGTTAAATAACATCTTCGAACCCGGCTCTGCTCAAAATGATTTGATTTCGAGAATCATAATAAATTATTGCATAGATGAAAGGAATCAGTACACACCCACTGTAGCAAATGAAGCACTAGTCACTCCTAAAGATACCTATCATTTATCGCAGTTGCTTCCAACCGCAGTCATACAACCCCCTGATAATTGTTTCGTCATTGATATACCAAAATATACTTATCCCTATGAACCGAATAAGCTATTGCGGGTGCTATCGCGAGGTGCGGTGTGGTGGAGTGGCCCGAACCAAGTAAGTTTGCGAGAAAAATTACACATAAGAGATATACTAACGCAAATATTTCTATGGTGTGGATTTGAAGCAGTCGCTGATATCAATGGAAAAGGCCAATTAATTATTAATCAGCTTTCACAAAAGCAATTACAATTACTCGTCCAAGTGGTTGAAACACTTGAAAATCATATAAGGGCCAGAGACCCAAATCGAGACCCCAATCAAAACCTAAACGCTTTAATAAAAAAACTTATTAATAATAATCGCCAACGATTTACTGAAACTTCTACAGCTCCTTCAAACGAGAGAGTTCCCCCTTCTTATTCTTCCTCACCTCACTCGCCCCATTTTTTTCCAACATCACAAATGCAACCGCAACAACTTAAATCCGATGCTTCGAAGAAAATAGCTTTTAACAAGTAGGTTAATATACTGATAATTTATTTTAGCTCCATTTACAATAAGGAGATGATTAATGTCAAAGGCACAAAGCATTTTTAAATTAGAGGTACGCGATAGACCTTCTGTATCTGCTTCTACTAACAGTAGTTCTCATGTAATATCATCGAAGTGGTTAAAATTATTGCTTTTCTGTGGCATGAGCCGTGGAGTAAACGCTTCGCATGACTCCGGGTTGAGTGATGGAGTTATTGGAGCAATAGCGGTAGGGGCCTTTTTTTCTGCCTGTTGTGTAGTAAGTTGCGTGTACCGTGGCGTTGGCTGGTGTCAGCAGCGAAGAGCCAATGGTACTCAATATCATGCTGCTCCTGATGACGAGAATCCTATTGAAGGAGGGATAAAAGACGCCGCCACTCTCACTAAATTGTGTTGCTTGCCTCATTAAGAACACCGGAGCTATTCTGTAGGTAATGGCGCTAAATTTCGCAGTTGCCGCCCCTTATGGCAAAATTTTTGTTCACAACGCGAGCATGGTGTTAACCAGTCATTTTTGCTTATTGTAATTTTGGATTTTTTCTCGCAAAATTCATATTGAAGCTTTACGGTGATGAGCGATCTTGTTAATAATAAGTGTTTTCAATTAATTTATCTAAGGCTTTCAACAGATGACATTAAGACCCGAAAACATATTTTCAATAGCGCCACCATCCAATGAAGTGAAATTTTCTCCATCCAGTTTTTCAAAAGGATCAATTTTGTAAGTTCTCTCTCGTCTGTTGATCATCAGCTAACCAATTATTATGATCCCCTGCCACCATAAACTCCTTAATAATATATTTTTTATAATAATTTTGGATAATAAACGGATCTTGCTTTACCGTTTCTTCAGCTTGAAAGCCTGAATCTGCCTTGATAACTAAAACCGCACCTTCGTTATCTATAAAAGGTCCGCAAATCAAAAGACGTGATTCAGTATACAGCTTCTTTAAAAAATCGATATGTATTCTTAACAAATGAGCATTGAACAATTGCGGTTGTTTTTGATCATAAACAACTAAAAACGTTTTCATGTTATTTAATGCCTATAAAGATATCAAGTTCACCGGAGGATATTATTAAAAATCTTAAGCTAAATAGGTGCAAATCACAAACCAGTTGAAATCTAATTGTTAGCGTTGGGAACATATGTGTTACCATTCTCAAGCCAACTATAAAATTAAGAACCAGATGCGCATGAGACCTTATGGAAAGTCAGATGAGCATCTGGTTTTGACTTTTACCTGTTATTTCTTTATTTATCTTTCATCATCTTCTCTGTCATTCTCACCTCTTCTCGACCGTCCTCCTCCTTTTCTGCCCATTTCTTCGAAAGCATCAGGATCATTCCTTCGACGGGTCTGAGCCGCTTTACGCGCCGTCCGGCTTTCTTCTTCCTCGTCGATATCGTGACGCGCTTTCCCTCCTTCTTCGCCCATGTCTCGAAAAGCGTCTGGATCCCTTTCTAAACGGGTGGCAGCCGCTTTACGTGCTATCCGGCTTTCTTCTTCACGGCTGATATCGTGCCGCGCCGCCGCGCCGCGCCGTCCAGCTTCCGACCGGCTCATCGACTGACGATTATCATCTTCGTTATATCGATTAGAATAGCTTCTCTCTTGGCCATAACGCCCGTTATCGCCCTCATCTTCATCCTCATAGCGGCCGCGGGAAGAGGAGCGTCTTCCATTATTCTCATCGTCGTCTTCATAACGACGCGAGCGAGCGCTGCTACTTTGATGATAATCATCCCTATTCTCTTCTTGATCACGCGTATAGTGGCGGCTGCCGCTGCGGCGATCGTCATCGTCTTCCTCATGCCGATGCGATTGCTGACGCCCACGAGAAGAACGACGCTCATCATCTTCATGAGCTCGGGAACCACCCGCGCTAGCTCTACCGCCTTTGCGTCCTGCTTCCTCTCGGCTCATTGTATGGTGATTATCATTTGTTTTTTCATAGCGATCGTCTGAATGACGTTGATTACTATAAGTCATCATCTTCTCCTTATCAGTTAAGATTAAACTGCTGCTGAAATCAATTCAGCAGCATTCTCGTCAATCTCGCATGAGCGATACTAAATAACTGACTTATTTTTTTCTGTTTTTATCTTTCGATTATGCTCATGTGTCTTTTATCAAATCATATTGTTGTACTCTAAATTCAATTTCCACCTAAAAATATCCATGAATTGTGCAAAGTAGAGAATGTTTAAGAAAATGGTTGAGAAAACTGAGAGAGATATACCGAGGATTTCTTCTCTAGAAATGTTTACTAAATATTTTAAAATCCTTAATAACATTTTCTGCGCTCCTGCATTTATTTTTCTTATCTTTTAAGTTCAAATTAACATTTAATTTTTTATTTGTCAACCATTATATTGAAATATTCAGGTATTTTTTGCTATTTTTATTTATTTTAAAAAAATGACAACCACAGTAATTTTTTTATAAAAGATAAAATAAATATTCTCTAGTTCCTATTCTCTAGTTCCAGACCCGGACATATTTTTTATTTTTCCAAAAAAACAATCAGATAAAACACCAATGTATCCGGGTCACAGGTGGCCAGAATTTAGTGGCCACCTGTGACCCGGATACATTTAACTTTTAATTGCTTGCTATTTAACGAAAATAAAAAACTTGTCCTGGTCTGGAACGTGCGATTTAACATAATCGAGATTGCTCAGAGTGTATAGCTAGAGCATAATGCAGGCTATGGATGCCACTTATTGACACCTATACTCAGGTAGTTGTCATTGACAATTGAGGGAAGAAAATGAAATCGTATACATTTGTTCTGGAAAAACATCGCTTTAGCCCTTGGTCTTCTCATTATTTTGATAGTCAAGAGCTAAAACATTTAAGAAGTTCAGTGAAATTTAAAAATCGACAAGAGGAATCCCCTTGGTCACCGTTTTCCCCCGGTTCCGATTACCAACAGGCTCTAGCTAACGGCCGAGTTCGAAGTAACAGACAAAGCTTTCCGGATTACGCGTGGAATCCACAATCAGATGTAGATGATCCTTACGCTCTTGACGATAATTTAAAAGTTGGCTTGCAAAGCTGGTCTGCTCCCTCATATAGTTTTGAGGAACGCACAGGGGAAATTACAGTTTCAAATGTACGGTCCTCAACCAAATATCCTGATAGGTTCCTTATAAAAGTAGATGCATCACCTTCTGAAATGGAATCGAAATATGTATTAAAAGCGTTACAAAATGCGCTTAATGACGCCTCAGGCTATTATCAAATCGTTGCCCAAGGGGATGGCTTTGGATATTTGCAATCTATTGGATGGCCTCTGTTAAAAGAGCAATTTGAGGCCAGGCATTTTAATCAGGAAATAAAAATGCCTGCTCCTGATAATCCCTTGCAGTTCCCACGCCAATTTAATGACGATCATTTGATCCAATTGTCTGCTGATTTTCTCAAAATTCAGCCCGAATATAAGGGTGAGATAAAGTGGGTCGCTCCTAAAGAACCTCCTAAAAAAGGTAAATTCAAAGACCACCAAATACGTTGTTTTAATTTGCCGGATGGGTCTGAAGATTCTAAAAAATTTTCAGAAACTTTTAACCTATTTTTGAATAGCAAGAAGTATGATACCCGAATATTAAATACACGGCAGACAAAAAAACCATCTGTGACAGTTGATCTCACTGCTTCTCAAGAGAAAAACCGACCCCCCCCAATTGATGAAATTAAAAAAGTAGACACTAATCAAATTATACTGGATTTCATTGTTCCAGAAGAACAAAGAAAACCTAAGCAAGTTGAAATTTCACCTTTAGCTCAAAGCTTGGCTAAAGATATTGCTTTGGGATTGGATATGGTGAGTGAAATCGAGGTGACTTATGTCCGCCGTCTAATAAATATCATTGCTTTTCAGATTACGTTTTCTGGAATTACCAGCCGAATTAATCAAGATCAACTAAGCCAAAAAATTCAAGAATTTATCGCTTCCGGATCGCCTCTGTTTAAATTGAAAGGTATAGGCATTAATCTTGCTCCTAAATATCCTTCTTATGGCGGCTTGTTTTCGTGCAACATCGAGAAAATTCAATGGGAGCGAAATGCTTTTGGTGAAGCTAAAAAAGTGAAATTTTCATTTACGAAAGGTCTCCATACATAAAGCTCCCATAGAGTTCCAGACCAGGATATATTTTTTTATTTTCCCAAATCATTACTGATTTCGCATGTGTCGTTAGGCTACTGTTGACCGAACAACAGGTTTAACCTTGCTGTAACCGTTTACGAGAATGAATATGCCTACGCAGAACGGCCAATATTGCTTCAGATTTGACGAA
>JAFEDN010000479.1 GCA_018241585.1 Pseudomonadota bacterium
GAATAATCAACAAGCAGAGACCAATAATACGGGGCGAAGGGAGCCATTGATAGTATACCCACAAGACAATCAGACTCGCTAAATGAATCGCGCGTCTTAAAATGTGAGCCGCCACCCCTCCCTTTGAATACTTATAAATACTCACCTAATGTTTAAATTTTCTTTGTAATCGGTGAAATTCAGGGCTGTCGGGATAGCTCGCCTGTAATATACGATAACTGTTATAAGCAAAATCAGGCAAACCAGCCGCTTGATACGCTAAAGCCATGACCTCTAAAGCGTGCGGAACAGCAGTCGAGCCACTATAATGCTGAACCACCGAGCTGGCTCTATTGGCTGCAGCAACATAAGCTTTGCGGCGCATATAAAAATCAGCAATGGCCAGCTCTTTACGAGCCATCATATTGCGGATAAACGCCATGTGCAGAGCTGAATCTGGCGCATAAATACTATGAGGGTAAACTCGCACTACTTGGTTAAAGGCAGAGAAGGATTCCATTTTACCGGATAAATCATGTACGGCAGGGTCTATACTGAAAGTATATTCATACCAGTTAAAGTCCTGATCAAAACTCATTAATCCTTTCATGTAATAAACATAATCAATATGCGGATCTTGAGGATACAAACGGATATACCGGTCGGCTGCCGCCAAACCGGATGCATTATCACCGCTCATATACAAAGCGTAAATAATGTACATTTGACCTTGTTGTGAATAAGCGCCAAAAGGATAAAGTGCGTCTAGGGCAGAAAAGTCAACTGCCGCCAGAGAGTATTGATGTCTTGCTAAGTGCTGTTCACCTTCATAGAAGATTTCGCCGGCACTTTTACCCTCATATTTGATGTATGGATTTTCGACTTTTGTAGCGCAACCCGTTACAAAAAACAAAAACGCAAGAATAAGTAGTAATATCTTTTTCATATAAAATGATTATTCTACAATTGAAAAAATTTATTGTAAAGCCATTGCTCTAAAACCAAGCGAAAACAGGATCGAGGGGGTTGGGCGGCGGTTTTTAATGGTGTACAATCGCCGATTATAAGAGGGAGGATGTATGACAACTGACTTAATGGATACCGAAGCTTTATTGGCCCCGATTTCTTCTGAAAACCCCGCTGGAATAGATATCCGCAAAGATACTTCTGCACAAACCTTGTATCGCCAAGCAAAACAGGCACGCGCTAATGCACGCGGTATAGAAAGACAACAATTGCAGGGTAATAATCTCTCCAGCAAAACCGATTGGAAAAATGTTTATCGCTTGTCTGTTAATATTTTAACAACACAAGCTAAAGATATTGAAGTCGCTACGTGGTTAATAGAAGCTGGACTACGTTTACACGGTTTTACCGGCTTAAGCGCCGGCTTTAAATTCACCGCCAACCTTATTGAAAAATATTGGGAAATATTATATCCGCTTCCAGACGAAGAAGGACTGTTAACAAAAGTTGGACCGTTTATTGGGTTAAATGGCGAAGATGTTGAAGGTTCCTTAATAGCGCCTCTTGCATTAACACCGATTCTAGAGTTCGAAAATGGCACAGTTTTAACTTTATGGCATTATCAGCAAGCCAGACAAAACTCGGAAGCCTCAAAGCTTGAGGAAATAAAAGCAGCTATTCAAGTGATTCCAGTGGAAACTCTTAAAGATGTATTGAATACTCTCGAAAGCTGCATTGCCCATTTTAGTCAGCTAGTTGCCATTCTAAATGAAAAATGCGCTAATCAATCCCCTCCGTCTTCGCGGGTCTTTGAACAATTACGCAATTGCTTAGAGTGTTTCAGAGCAAATACCACCACTCTAGTCACTGAAGCGCCTACCAAAAAAGAGCCAATCGCACCAAAAATCGAAGCCAAACCCTCCATTAAAATACCCACGCCACGAGAACAAGCCCTGGAAAATTTAGTGGCCATTGCACAATTCTTCCGTGACACCGAGCCTCACTCCCCTCTTCCGTACATACTTGAACGAGCAGTGCGCTGGGGGAAAATGGCGCTGCCGGATTTATTGAAGGAGCTACTACAGGATGAATCCAGTAAAAAACAGTTGAACCAATTAACCGGAATTGAATTCAAATAATATTTGCGATAGCTTATACTGCACCGTCTCCGAATCAATTTCGGAGTTATCAATTAATGAACTCATTTCACTAACATGGTTACAAACAATTAAAAAGGAAATTTTTCAAGTAAATGGAGGTTGTATATGAAACGTCACTTAAACTTGCTTTTTCAAGGAGTAATATGGTTACTGTTCAGTTTTATATTGGGTTGTGCTCGAACACCTACGGCGAACATCAATCTTCAAGCGGCTAACTATCTTAACCCTGATATCTATAAACATAGTTCACCAGTGGTAGTCACAATCTACCAATTAAAATCATCAGCAGCTTTTCAACAGGCAAATTTCTTTGCTTTAAGTAATAATCCATTAGGAACTCTAGGTTCTGATTTACTCGATAAGCAGGAAATAGAGCTTCGGCCAAAACAAACTCAAAATCTAAAAATCCCGTTATCTCCAGAAGCCAACTATATTGGTATCATTGGTGCATTTAGGGACCCAGATCATGCACAATGGCGCAAATTAGTGAAAATTGAGCCTAGAAGCAGCTTAAAATTACAAGTTAATCTTGCCACTCAAAATGTCATTGCAATCATTCATTAAGTTAAGGGAAATTTCATGATCACTGCAAGCAAAGTCGTTTGGTCGGAAGGGATGTTCCTGCACCCTCATCATTTTCAGCAACAAGACCGGTATGTTGAATCACTTATTATAAATTATATCAAGATATTACAACCTTATTATTGGGGAATCAGTGAACTCAAAATTGATGTCCAAGCTCTGGCAATGGGAAAATTTTCCATTACGGCTTGTCAAGGGATTCTGCCCGACGGTACGTTTTTTAATATTCCCCATCAGGATAAAACTCCCCCACCCATAGAAATCAGCCCTCAAGACACCAATGCCGTTATTTATCTGGCGGTTCCAGTACGGCAACAGGGAATATCTGAAGTGGCATTAGAAGGTAACAAACAAAATACCGCCTTGCGCTATCAAGCAGAAACGGTTGAAATGAGTGATAGCAATATTGGATCGGACCATATCACGCCTATTCAAGTCAGCGCTTTAAAATTTCGTTTGGCCACTTCTCATCAAGACGTTCAAGGATATGAGTATCTAGGAATTACTCGCATTAGTGAAGTCCATGCCAGCAAAAAAGTAGTTTTAGATGTCGATTACCTACCGACTTGTTTAAATGTTCAAGCAGTTCCTTCATTGTTTGAAGCCGTGAAAGAAATTACCGGTTTAATACATTATCGGGGTAATGTATTGATGGAAAGATTATCCGTTCATGAATCCAACCAATTACTTGAAGCCAATGACTACATGTTGTTGCAAATTATGAATCGCTATGAACCATACTTTTCCCATTTATCCAACAATAAAAACCTACATCCCGAGCAATTATACAATCTACTTATTCAGCTCGCAGGTGAGTTAGCCACATTTACCACCAAGCAACATAGAGCCATGCCAATGCCTCCCTATCTACATCACGATTTAAATAGTGTATTTATTCCATTAATAAAAGAAGTTCGAAAAAATTTAAGTATTGTTATTGAAGAAAATGCCGTTGCTTTAAAACTAGAACAGCAACAACCGAATACTTGGACAGTAGTATTGAATGATAAATCATTATTAAATTCCTCTTCATTTGTTATATCTGTTTATACAGCGATACCACCAGATGAAATCCGAACATTATTTCCAGCTCAAGCTAAAGCCAGCCCGGTTGAACATTTACAAGACTTAATCGTTAGAGCCTTATCAGGAATTGATATGGTCCCTTTGTCAACCGCTCCAAGAGAGATCCCTTATCATGCCAATCACAGCTATTTTCTTCTAAGTAAACATCATCCCCTATGGCAGCGGCTTAAAAATTCTGCTGCCTTGGCAATTCATGTTAGCGGTGAATTCCCAGGATTATCTTTAAAACTGTGGGCGATCAAGGACCCGGTATGATTCAGGCTAATCCATTATTAAATGCTGCATCACCTTTGTTGATGCTTTTAGCTAACTTTAAACAGACTCAAGACCCTGAATGTAAGCTGAATGTGGCTTTTAGGCAAAAAATTGTCGAAGAAATTGCACTTTTTTTAAAAAACGCCACCGAAAGCCATTGTCCGCAAAACCAAGTGTTGGCTGCACGTTATTGTTTGTGTACTGCCATTGATGAATTCATCCTAGTTTCCTCCTGGGGTATAAAAAATAATTGGCATTATTTAACTTTACTCAGCCTAATCCATAAAGAAACCTCAGGAGGAGAAAAATTCTTTGTGATTTTGGAGGAAATGGCCAAGTTACCAAAAGAGAACTTAAATTTATTGGAATTGATTTATGTGATCTTAAATTTAGGATTCGAAGGTAAATACTATAATGATTCTAATTCTATTTTGCCTCAAATCCGCCACCAGCTATTTAACTTAATTAAATTACATGGTAAAGAACCTGAAAAATATCTGGCTCCTAACTTGCAATTAACTAAAGCAGCAAAACCCTACAATCCAGACTCTTGGTCCAAGTTGAAAATAACTTCTTTGGCCGCAACGATGGTAATAGGCATTGGTTTCGTTTTCAATTTAATTACCTATTATACAGCTCGCCAACCCCTTGAGCACCTTTGGGCGCTGAGCCAGCAAGCAGCTAAAACTGCTTTACCTATTGCACAGCAACCAGCGCCTACTCTAGCAATGTTGGAAAGTAAACCGCTGCTCGAAAAAAAAAATTTACATAAAGTTGCTCATCATTCTAGGCATCATTTACATAAATCGATTCGGCATGGAGGTTAAGTGAGTTTCCTGATTACCATTATTACTTCAGCTCTGTTAGGCGCTATTTGGTTATTGCCAAACTATCTGCATGTGGTCAACGAATCAATTTTTGCTAATATCATTATGCAAATTGTATTAAGTGGTTTTGTGGTGGTGATCAGTAGTTTATTTTTATATAAAAAGAAATCTTCCGGGGCTGGTGCTAATCCACCCAAAAAACTATATTGGCAAAAATTCTGGAATTACATTAAAAAAATTACCTTAAAAACATTGGGTACTATTAAATCCTATTCACAGACCCATATTCGCCAAAAAAATAAATTATTAAAACGTCTTCCATGGTTTTTGATTGCCGGCAACGAACAAAGCGGCAAAAGTTGTTTATTGCTACAATCTAATTTAAATTCATTACCAACTGATTATTTAACAGAACTTTCTAAAGGTTTAGGTTATCCGCATCAATGGCATTTAAGTAAAGAAACCGTTTTGTTAGAGATGTCTTTAAAAGAAAATTCGGCCATTCCCGAAAATTTTTGGTTAGCTTTTACAAAATTTAGCCGGCGTTT
Source organism: Pseudomonadota bacterium (assembly GCA_018241585.1). GTDB lineage: Bacteria > Pseudomonadota > Gammaproteobacteria > Coxiellales > Coxiellaceae > JAFEDN01. Next base: position 5,404 of record JAFEDN010000479.1, read on the forward strand.
CAACAGAAAAACCGCTTTTAATGGTGTGATCTTTACTATCGATATGATAGAGGTGATTACTTCAGCATTGTCGGCAAAAGAATCCAGCCAACTTTTACCCTTAAAAACCTTGTTAAATCAGTTAAATAATTTATTTAAAGTTCCGATTCCAGTATATTTTATTTTAACCAAATGTGATCAAATTGCTGGTTTTCAAGAATATTTTTTTGATTTCAGTAAAGAAGCCCGTGAGCAACCTTGGGGCTTGATTTTTTCGCGGAGCAATGATTTACATAATGAATTTGTTAAAGAATTCGATAATTTGATCATTCATTTAAAACAAAGATTATTTGGCCGCTTGGAAAATGAACCGGACGCCGGTAGAAAAATCAAAATCACTTGCTTTCCTGAACAAATTATGCTCTGTAAAAAATGGCTGAGTGAATTTATTTTGAGTCATGGTTATACTCAACTTCAAGGTGTTTTTTTTACTAGTAGCATGCAACAAGGTCAAGCCTGGGACCCTGCAATTTCGATGATCGCTGCTCAGTACCATCTACCTACTCCAAGCAATGAAGCGGTTGAAAGCCAAAAAAAAGCTTATTTTATAAAACAGCTCTTTCCTGAAATCATTCTTCCAAAGAAAAATTGGGTTTTTCAAACTGCAGATTGGCGGCAACGTAATTTAATCATTAATCGCGCCACTTTATCCGCGGTTGGTCTGTTGTCCGTATTAGCTATTGTTGTGTTATCATTTTCATTTATTAAAAACCAAAGAAGCTTGACGGTAGTCAAAGAATACATCCCATTATATGAACAAGCGGTCGGTGAATTTTCGATCAGTAATCGTAATTTAGTTGACCTGTTACCCGTTTTTGCTAATTTTAAAAGAATTTACAATTTGTATCAGCCTGCAAACCGCTCGATACTGGCCAATCTGGAATTATATCAACCTTGGAGTATCCATCACCAAATGGATAAGATTTGGCAATACAATTTATCTAATTTGCTTATACCACGGATATTTGCCCGTCTGGAATATTTACTGCAAGAACCCAATTTAGACCCGGAAATTACTTATCAAGCACTTAAAGGGTACTTTGTTTTTAGTCCGGATAGCACTTTTGATGGTGCATGGCTTATGAATCCCATTGCCTACGATTTAAGTATTTCTTCCAAAAATCAGCAAAACTATCAACAGCAAATATTAAATTATTTACAGGAATCTGCTACTTACCCAATTAAACCGAGAACTTTAAATCAAACCTTGATCCAACAAGCACAATTGCGCCTTAAAAGTATTCCTGCAGCTCAATTTACCTATTACGAGCTAAAACAACTTGCAGAGCAATCAGCACACCAAATTGATCTCGCTGATTCTTTAGGTGAGCACTTCTCCACTGTTTTCTACTCTGATCATCCCGAAACCAACAAATTACCTCATTTCTATACTTTACAAGGTTATGCTGATCTAAAAAGCAATCGTAGTAAAGAGTTTATCCAACAATCGGCACAAACATACCGGATTCTAGGGATTAACAGCAAAGATAACCCTAATGCGTTAACCGTGGACATGACGCCAGCATTATGGTCCTTGTATGGAACTGATTATATTCAACATTGGCAAACGGTAATCAATAGCCTGCATATCAGTCGCTTTAATGATCTAAATCAAGGTATTCAAGTGTTAAATTCGTTGTTGGAAACAAATGGTCCTTTAACCAAACTGCTTTTATTAATTAAAGATAATACCGATACCCTAAATACAAATAATTTACCGGTTGCCCAGGAGTTTGCAACGATTAATAATTTCGCCCCCACTATTTCTCTAAAAAAGAACCAAAATACCCCTTATGATGACCTGGCTAAAAACCTACATAATTTAAGGGATTATTTTATATCATTAAGTAATGCTCCTGATGCTGAACAAACGGAATTTCAGGACGCAGTGTCGATTATAAATAACAAATCTTCAAACCATCCAATCATGTTATTACGGCATCAAGCTGAGCAATTACCAATGCCACTACGGCAATGGGTCACTGAAATTGCCGATAATAGTATTCGCTTGCTTTTGCAGGGCGCACGTCAAAATGTTAACAAAAATTGGCAAAACAGTGTACTCCCTTATTACCGTTCCAATATCTATGGTCATTTTCCCTTTGCTTTAAATGACTCACACACAGTTACTTTAGATAATTTCAGTAATTTTTTTGGAGGCAAAGGTGTCTTTTATCAATTTTATCAAACTTACTTAGCACCATTTATTAACAATAATCATCATACTTGGAAATTAGCCGAAATTGATAATTTAAACTTGAATTTAAGCAATACCGCTATAAATCAAATTCAACTTGCAGTGATGATTAATAACATGTATTTTCCAGAAGGTGACAATAAAGCGAGTATAAAATTTTCTATACAACCTTTATTTTTAGACCCCGAATCCAGTAGTGTTAATCTCCAATTAGCCAATCAATCACTAGCCTATCGACATGGACCACAGCAATCCATTCCTTTTATCTTGCCAATTGAAGGAGACACTCAACAAGTAGTGATTGCGTTTAGTGATTTTCAAGGACAAAATTTCAGTAAAAGTATCGAAGGATCATGGTCTTGGTTTAAAATGTTGAATTCCCCTGGCTTTACACAGGACAAAATACCGGGCCATTACGTATGGAATTATTCAGATAAAAATCATCGGGCCAGTTTTTATATCGTTACCGAAAACAATCAACCTTTATTTGATTTTAAAATGTTAAAAGAATTTCGATTGCCTGATACGCTTTAACCTTTTAGATTAAGAATTGCTCGCCAGCGCGGCTGGGAAATCTGTATAATTCCGAATGACGATTTACAATAACCAATTGGGTAAAAGAATTAATGGTTACGTACAAACTAAAAAAACAATCTAAGATACTAGAAAACAAGAATAAACCATAATCTGAAAATTTATTTTCATCAACCATCAAAGTTATTTCCAAGCCACGGGAAAATGATAGTACTCTGTTAACAGTATGTCTTGTGGTAATCTGTTTATATGAAATAGCCAGCAGTCCCTCTAATAATATTTCTAAGTTGTCATTTTCTTGGAAATGATAAGTTCTCAATAATTCTTTTAATACTTCAATTCCACTAACTTGGTCCATCAATGATAAGAAACTTAACTGAAGATTTGATACATATCGCCATTTATTTTCTTTCCGCATATTTGGGCGATACGAAGGTGTTATTGAAGACAAACATGAAATTTGTTTAATAATATCTTGTTTTAAATTAACAATTTTAAAAAATGGTTTACCTTCCCCACACGGCAATTTAGTTGGCAAATCACGGTTGGTGCAAGTTAGCTCCACTTCAATAACCCATTTTTCAGTGGCCGATTTTGGTTCTTGAGTATCGGTAAAACTGAGAAAACACTCCGAACCGGAAAGCGGGTAATATTGTGCTTGCCATGCCGGCTTACGATGTAAATAATAATAAGAGCGATTTGGGTCGCTTCCATTTTTAAAAAATGGCAAGTATTCCGATTTTCTACCGGTTTCTGAATATGCCAGCACTTTGTTCACAGAAAATATTTCTAAAGATTCCGGAATTACCGAGGCATCAGGGATGATAAGATATTCTGTTTTGGTCATTGTTAATGGTATGGGTTCAGCTTTTTTTTCAAAAAGATTAATAATCGGGGTACACCCTAACTGCAAAAAATCTGCGCTAAGCTGTTTTTCTAAACCTGCAGGCAACCGGTTAAAGTAAAAAAACAATTCTAAATTTTCAGCGGGTTTAGTAAATTTATTGGCAAAATTTGATAACATAATGTCGAAAAACAAAAATTTTTCAGGAAATGTAAAAAACTCAGTTAATAGCCGATAACCCATGAAGACCCTTCGATCGTAAGGTATCAATCCCTCCTCCTCTTTGAAACCAACACGCTGTACACTTTGTTTAGAAAAAACAATTGGCTGTGGATCATTGACCGAATTCCCTAGCGCGATTCCAATCAAATTATTAAACAGCAATTCATAGAAGATGTTAGCCTGAAAAAAAGGTGCATTAATAAAAAAACGGATTGAATCAAAATTAAAATTGCTAAAAGTCTGATTAGCTTGAAGACAAGCCATGCTTAATCGAAAAACTGAAACCGCTTCTTTAAAAGCAGGAATAGCTGGAGCGGCAAAAGGCTTGCCGGTTAAACTGGCTTGAACTATTTTAAATGGAAATAATTGAACCGGATAACAAGTTTTGAAATAACATGGGCCTCCTTGAGTTGGCTCTGATATTAACGGCGTCCCTGCTGGAAGAATTCTATCCGCAATTAATTTTTGTTCATTACAATGAAATTGCACAATAGACATAGAAGGCACTGGAGCTAACAGATGTGGCTGCAGTATATTTAAGACGGCTTCCGGAATTTCTGATGAGTCTTCTGCCAATTTGTGGCAAATACGGGCATTATTTAACGCAAAAGCCTCCATTAATCTGGCGACATGAGGGTCTTCTACATTTTTTGAACTCAGGCGTAGGTTACCAGCAATTTTAGGATGACTCTCGGCAAATTTTTCTCCTAGCTGACGAATAAATAATAATTCTTGTTGATAGTAATATAACAACTCATTTTCTTCCATAAAGCACTCACCATTTATTCTTTATATTCAATAGAAAAAGCGCCAAGCTCATGTTTTAAAACTGAGTCAAAAGTAATTAGCTCAGGTTTGGGTTCAATCAATAGTACTGCTGCTATTCTTAAATACATAACACTACTATTCGTTCCTGGATTTTCTACAATATTAATACGAACATCTTTAAGCCGAGGTTCAAAGACACTGATGGCTCGAATTAGATTTTTGCAAAAATCATTTTGAAATTCAGCATTATCAAAAACTTTCCCTGTTATATCTGAAACACCATAAGCCATCAATGAACATTCTAATTGACTCCATTCTGAGGTCCAATGGATCAAAGGTCTACGCGCATTCAATAAATTTTCTAAGTCTTTGGCTATTTTGCTTTTTAATTCGTTCAAATGAAAACCTTCTATTGGATCAGAACCTGAAAACTTATCAATAAAACTAACCATCGTGATCAATTTAGCCATTTTATTATGCGTCTATTGTTAGATGATTTATTTCCATAATCGGGATCAGGTCATCATTGATAATAAATAAACGCTGACCAATACCAGTTACTGGTTGATCCTCTTTGATGATCCAATCAGTTACGTATCCTAATTTAGCGGTTTCGAATTCTTTAGGGGTATCAATATAAATTGTAGGAATATACACGTCTCCTTCAACTCCGTTATGTAACGATAAAAAGGCTTTACGCCAAATTAAATCAATTAAGTACTTGGGCGGAGCCATAGTCATTTGTTTGATCATTTCCAAAGGAACCCAATAGTATTCACCTTTACTGGTCAATACTTCTAATGAATTCAAGCACCAATCATTACCGTCAATGATACCCACAAAAGGTTGGCCATTACAGGTTCCTTTAATCGTTGGTATTAGTGCTTTTAACTCCGTAAATAACCGGGCCGCGGCTACACTATTGCTATTTCGGCGTTCAATTAAAGCTTTTAATACCATTTGTTGAAGCTCAGTTGGCCCATTAATAAAACTAGGAAGCGCCCCAGTATTAAAACAGCTCCATCGTAGTTGTTCTGATCGAATCAACCAACGGCACAAAGTGACCTGTGGATCATCTGGTTGCTGATTCAAAACGATGTCAAATTGGTTATCTGCTTTCTGCCAATCACCAATTATACACAATATTTCCGCCAGCCTTTGCCGGCTATTGACTTGCTGTGGATTTTTTTGAACTTCGGAAGAAACAACTGCCAAAGCTTGATACAACTTTCCAATAGTAATTAAATTTTGTATCTCCATACTACCTCATTGAAGCGGTTGAAAATTCAGTGGTTAATTCTAAATAAGCCTGAACTCGATCAAATTGATAATGAGGACTAATCAAAATCGTGCAAAGATAATTTTCTAAACTACCAGGACGTTTTTTGACAACGACTTTCGCATCTCGAAGCGGATACTTTGCTTTCAGTTCATGGCTCAAATTTAAACTGGAAGCAATATATTGACGCAACCAGTTTTGTAAAAATTTCTCACAGTCCTCTGGCGTAGTCAAAGCTCCGATCTTATCTCGAATCATGACTTTTATATAGTGAGAAAAACGTGAAACACACAATACATAATGCAACATGGATGATAATTCAGCATCTTCCGCAGTAAGGGATGAAACAGGTTCGCTTCTTGTTAACAAAGATGAGCAACGATAAAACACCAAATTGTTGGATTTGGCACAATGCGTCAAAGCGATTAAACCGAACTCGCCTAACAGTTTTTCTAATCGGTCAGTAATGGTCACTTCAACTGGAGCTTTATAATCAAACAAAGTATTATCCAGAAAATAACGCGGCAAAGGCAAGTGGGTAACCTCTCCAGCAGGTGCATCAAAACGTAAGCCGCGAATTTCAGTAAACCAGCCGGTTTTATTAAAAGACCTAATCACCACCGCTGCATAACAGTAAGCAGCATTCCCCCAAAGACAATGCGCCGAATGAGTTATTTCTTCGGAAAAAATAAATGGATAACGCACCGCTGCTTGGTTTTGATAAGGGATACGCATGAGTACCCGGGGCAAAACTACTCCAATGAAGCGGCTATCGGGGTCTAAACGAAGGCTTTGCCACGATTGATATTCCGGCTGTTGAAAAATATCTTCAAATCTCATGCAATGATTCAACTTATCAAAATCACCGAGACCAAATAATTGCGGTGCAGCCGATGTAATGTAAGGAACAAATGCCGCGGCAGAGATTTTTGCAATAGCTTGTAGCGTGTCGATATCATTGACGGAACTAACATTTTGATGATTTATGTAATAATCGCCAACTAACAATCCGAAAGGCTCTCCTCCTGGCTGGCCAAACTCCCGGTTATATATTTTATTAAATAACTGACTTTGATCAAAATCTATTGCCCGTGATAAATCTCGTGATAATTCCTGCCAAGAAATACTGAGTAATTTTATTTTCACATGAACTGAGTAGTAATCTGTAGCCTGTTGTAACAAGTAGCAAAGACCACGCCACGAAGCTTCTAATTGCTGAAAACGAGGGTGATGAAAAATTTCATTTAATTGAGTATTGAACTTATTATCAATTTCTGTAATGAGTCTAGCAATCAACCAATTATGAAATTCCGTTTTCAACTTTGCTCCTTAATGCAACTATTTTGAACCGTTACAAGTTTATACTATTCATATTAGAAATTGAAGACTATATTGTCATTTATCAGCTTTTATTGTATTCTCCCGGCATCAAATAAAGTTAATAATAGCAGGGAGATATTATGCAAGAAGATTTTGTGAACTCTGAAAATATTAGACAAAAGGTTAATAGTATTTTAAAAAATCAAAATGAGAATGACCAGCGTCCTGATCAGTATATTCGATCTTACCGAGCTACCGGCTTAACACTTGCACAAATCTTCGAGGTAAAGCTGCGTGAAATTAAGGATAATCCTGAAGAAAAACGCTTAGCTGATATTAAAGACCTTGCAGAATCGACTGATTTAGCTGCCCTATTGACTGCATTTCGTGAAGAAAAACAACCCATCGTGGACTTTGAATTAAGGATAAAAACTCAATCCTTAGAATACAAAGAGCAAAGCGAATCTAAAAATCAACAAGAATACCAAGCAGCAGTAAGGTTTTGGGAGGATCGTTTGGGTGCAGAAATCTCTGGAGAAAAAATTGTTATCTATCTTATACGGCATTTTCTACGTAAAAAGATCAATAAAAACACTTTTGATACTCATGTTCATGGTGTCAAACATTGGCTATGTTGTTACGATCCAAAAGAAGGGCACTATCAGTTAATTAAAAGTGATCCTTTTGAACCTAATCCAGAATTGCAGAGCCTGCTGGAAAAACCTGATCCTGAATTGACAGAAGATGACGAATTCCGCATTCAACAGATGATCCTAGCCGGAGATGAATTAAAGCCTATACGAACCCAAAGCACTTTAGCCAGGATTATGCTGCAACCTGAACAAACCATTCTGGCTCGTTTTGCCGCACAACCCAACAACCATCGAGTTCTAAATTATCTGTTTGAGTTAATCAATAATCAACTACCTCAGGGTCGCCTTGCCAAAGTTCGCTATTCCAAACCACGCAAGACTCTGTTGCTGTCTTGTATGAGCGCAGCGGTTAGTAATCAATGTTTATCCAATTTTATCCAGCTATTTCAATTATTGCCTGACCATACAACTGTTAGCAACTGGGATTTTGCTCCTAAGCAAGTATTCGAAGATAGATCTGCTTTTATCGCTGAAGGCAGGCTCAATCTCAACTCTGCTTTGGTTGAAATTAAATGTATGTTTGATTTTGTAATTGAGAAGAAAAAAAATTCAACATCTTATTATAATTATAATTGTGCAACAGAAGCCGCTGAGCTTGAAAAAAGAAAAGCGGTGACAATCTATTTTCTAAATGAATACCAAAAAGAGTTTGTTACCAATTCCCCCGCTTACCAAAGAGAATTTTATGGTGAAATAATCGATGTTTTTGCCCGATCAGACTTAAGTTATACCATGGCTGAGCGCTTCTATAGCCAAAACCCGCAATTATTTGAACAAGCAGACCTATACAAAATTTTAAGTGCTCCCCATTTGCTCAAGTATATTTGTCTAAGCCAGGTGCGCCAGCCATTTGTTGAACGTTGCAAAAAATTGACAGCTAAAGACACCGCACAGCTCTCTCTGGAGGCTTCTTGGCAAATAAATGAGATTATTGGCCAATCTCAAGGAGGATTTAGTTATCCTATTGCTATTGATTTTTTTACTGAATGTATGCAACGGTTAACCTTAACACTGACTGAATTAAGCTATCCAGGGCAAATATATTCAACTATTATTGAATATTTAGTTCCTACTCTGTTGGAAAGAATCCAGCTAAAGCTTGCTGAACTGACCCAGAAGGGCGAAGTAGGAAAAAAAAGCGCTCTTGACCAAAAAGATGATGTAGATTCCGGTTATTGGGCGTTATTCAATACCTTGAAACTATACGAAGAACTTTCTCCCCTATCGGTTCTTGAATATCATATAAGCGGTGCTTCTGAAAAAAGAAATAAAGAGAAATTTTATAAGCAATTTGGTGAATTTCGGGAGCAAATTAGCAAACATATTGCAAAACCACTTCCAGGTTTAACCTCTCTGGATTTTGAAAAAATTTTAGAAGATGTTGCTTCCGGAAAACTGCGTTTTCTAGGCTTTGATAATCTTCAAAATTGTCTAAGTGAATTAAAAAATCATACTGAGACCCAGTTATTTAGTATTATCGAAATAAATTCTACAGAGGAGCAAACACTAAACGATCCATCTTGTCTCTTGAAAAATCCAGATAATTTAAGAAGGCTATTTAATGCCATTAATATTCATGGAATTTCCCAGACAATCAATAAAATGCAGGTGCACAGTTTTTTTATTAGTGTCCAAGGGCAGTGGTATGTTCTGTTTATGGCGACCACTCTTTTCAACCCACTAATAGTTTTTTCAATAAATTCTAAAGGAAGACTTGAATTATATGAAGATAAGATCCAGAGACATGTGAAAAGATTAGTTGAGGCGCCATCAGGTATTGCTGCTCCAGTCTTTGAGGAAATTTTTGTCAAAAGCAGCAACCAAATAAATGATCAATTAAAGGCAATAGATGAAAAAATTTATCAAAGGACACGATTAGAGACTGGAGAAATTGATAAAATTTATCAGTTTAGCAGACTAATCTTGCAATGTTTCACTTTTTTTGGCGAATCCCCAAAGATTCTGCCTCATTTAATAACTTTGGTACAAATGAAGGCCATACTTCTAAAATTAGAGAAAGAAAAAGAACTTTCTGAATTTAGCGGGTTGTTGAAACAAACGACAACTTTATGTACAAAACTCTCATTATTGACTCAAAAAAGACAGCCGTCACAGGCTGGTACTCCGTCAAAACAATGTTTGATTTGCTAAAAAAAAAATTTCTTCGCTTTCTATTGAACAACTGTATTGACTTAGCCTAAAGAATATTTGATAGTACGTTATCTTCATTGATGAAGAAAAAATGATTTTGTAATTAATTTAAAGGGAGAATTATATGCCAATCTACATGCAAATTGACAACATATCAGGTTCTGTAACTGCTCAAGATTACAAAAACTGGATTGCTCTTAAGTCGATGGATTTCGGTGCTGATCGTCCTATTTCCACCAAGCCCGGGAATGTTACTGATCGAGAATCGAGCAAACCTAACATAAATGAAATCAATATTACCAAAGCATTAGATCAAACCACTCCATATATCTTCTCAGAAGCTTGTGCAGGCACGGGCAAAACAGTCAAAATTGATATTTGTAACACGGGTAATACTCCCTATTTGGAGTTAACCTTAAGCAATGCCTTAGTCAGCAGTCATTCAGTAGCCTCCATTGATAATGGCAGCACTGTTGATCACGTAGAACTGATGAAAATCAATTTTGATAAAATTGAAGTCCGCTACACTCCCTATGATGAACAAAACAATATGGGAAGTCCGGTTTCTAAAGGTTATGACCTGGCTACCAGTTCTAAAATTTAGACCATGATTAATTCATCAACAGACAAATATTTGTCTGTTGATGAACATAAGATTTGAGTTATGCGCTAGGATTTTGAAGGAATGCAAGGAATAATCGTTGTTAGAGGGCAAGGTTGGTTGGATGATACAGGTTATCTATGGATACTAAAATGAAATTATTGTTGAAATTTCTAACTCCTATTTTATTATTAATCTCATCTTATTCGTTGTCTAACGATCTAGGTAGTAAGTATACACAAAAAGAAATATTAAAAAATTGGACTTTAAGCCGATGCTTAGGCAAAGTTTATAATAATCCAATGATTAAAAATGATGCTAATTCTACTGCCAGTGCTTTTCTAGAATTTAGTAAACAGCCGATTGAAACATTTTATGCTCTAGACAGTCTTGCTGAAAAATATACAAAATTGAAATATACTGGCGAAATTCATTCAAATTTTAATACAATGAAGTGTATCGACTTGTTTTACAGTCAGGAACTTAGTAATACGATTGATCAGCAACTATCAAAAAAGAAATAAAACAATATCCACAAATTTATTTAACTGCTTGTGCTAATAACCCTAAACCAAACGATCTGCAAAACCTTAGAGGAATACTAGTGTTTAATATGACTGCTAAAATAATTGCAATTTTATTTGGTCTTGCAGTATGCAGTGACACATTTGCAAGGGTTGGTTATACTCCAAGTGAGTATTTAAAAAATTACGCATTAAGTACATGTCTTGCTTACGGATTTAATTCAAAAGAAGTAACTGAAGAAGCAGCAACCGCGGCAAGAGCATATACGGAATTTGGTGATTTACCTTTAGAATCCTATACAGAAACTGCTGTAGCTGGAAAAAAGTTTTTAACTAAAAAAATATATTAGTCAGGATGGATTCAAATTAACGGTTATGAAATGTATTGATTTCTATCATAGTAAAGAGTTAGAAATGATAATTAAAAAATATTCGAATCAATCTAAATAAACAACATATTAATTATGTACTTGTTTATTCCATCTCCTGCACTTGACTTAATCAATAAATTATTTAATAGTAGCTGCATCTTCAATGATGAAGACACTTATTTTGTATAAATAAGATGACTGTCTATTAGAACTATTAAAGCACTATTAATGGAGAGAATTATGACATGGACATACAAGCAATCAACTGGTCAAATTATGCTTAATAATAAAGCTATAGGAACAGGATATTCAGGCATTGGACAAGGAAAAAACAATCCAATTCTGCAATCTTTTAGAAATTTAGGTCCCATTCCTCAAGGGCGATACAAAATAGGCCCACTTTATCATAGTCATAAAACCGGACCCTTTGTTATGAACTTAATTCCGATAAATCATAACGCACTGGGTCGCAGTAGCTTTGAGATTCATGATGACAATCCCACCCATAATGTTTCAAATGGCTGTATCATTTTATCAAGAGACCTTCGTTTAAGAATTGGTATGGACAAGGATAAAATATTAGAGGTGGTTAAGTAATTTTATGCTTAAATTTTTTGGTAATATTATTATGGTCGCCACATTATTAAGTCTCGGCAGTATAGCGTTTGCAAAGACCAACGGTCAGTCTGATTCTACCTATCAAGCATGTATACAATTGCAGCATTCTGACTCCGAAAAATTTGATCATTTAATAAAAAATCCAAAAAAATGGGATGCGGTCTTGGATAAAATTTCAACAGGCAGATCAAGTTGTCTTGCATTAGCTGCAAAAATTAAACCCTATACGGATGCTGCTAACTCAGAAAGTCTTAATCTCGCAGTAGCTTTAGCGATGCCAAAAAATCCGAATGGGGTTTTAAGCTTAGTGCACGATCATTTTACTCTTGAAGAAGTTTGCACCGTTCCCTATATCGAGGCCGATGATAAGTTGGTAAAACAATATTTGAAAGTAACTATCCATGCTCTTTCTTCACGATCGTTAACAAATAAGCTAGCGTCATCTTGTTTAAAGATTTTAAAGCCACTTTATGAAAAAAGTGTTTAATATTAACCACATCTACAATGCTAAGGAGAATTTCATATGCCAATCTACATGCAAATCGACAATATTTCAGGCGCGGTCACTGCCCAAGATTATAAAAATTGGATCGAACTGAATTCGGTTAATTTTGGAGCCAGCCGGCCTATTGCTACTAAACCAGGCAACGTTATGGATCGTGAATCGAGTAAACCCAATATTAAAGAAGTTGCCATTAAAAAAAATTTAGACAGCACTACCGCTAGTCTTTTTTCTGAAACCTGCGCTGGGATAGGCAAGACAGTTAAAATAGATTTTTGCAATACCGGAAATTCCCCTTATTTAGAGCTAACTTTAAGCAACACCTTAATTAGCAGCCACAACATTGAATCCCAGAATAAAGGACCTGAAATAGAACATATCGAATCACTGACCCTCAATTTTGATAAAATTGAAGTCCGTTATACACCCTATGACGAAAAAAATAACATGGGTAGCCCAATGTCTACCGGTTACGACCTATCTACGGGTATAAAAATTTAAGCAATCGAAAATTTTTAATTAGAAAAAACTGTATTTAATAGTTTCGCTAATCGGTAGCCTGCAAGAGTTACCTGTGATTTGGCGATTTCTTTAGCAGATGCTCTATATTCGGTAGAAAGTTGATCATTGGGGCTTATACCCTTATAAACATTAGCTTTAGCAAGCTGATAACAATCTTTTTCCCAGTTATTAAAATTCAAGTCATTGATTTTATTGCCGAACGACATAATTGGATATTGAGCTTGTAATTCATTCTCTAAATGGATTCGTTTTGCTTTATTCAAAGGATAAGGTACATTTGGATTAAACTCGTGAACTATTTGATCCCAATAACTATGCAGGTTCAAACCATCTGAACCCTTGATTAAAAAAAGATTGCCGCCCATGTCTCCCTGCGGAAAATCTTTGCTAAACCGATTGATACAATGCAGCGGTTGATGCGCATCAGCAACCAGATGCTCAACCCAGGCTAACGCTACATATTTTTGATTGAAGTCAGCCGTTGGATTATTCAAAATAGCGACATTATGAAATAAAGCAGTCACAAAATTGGAGTCAGCCGCCGGTAACCCAGGCGTTCCATCAATGCTCCAAGGTTCATTGTAAAAATGCCAACTGCTATTTACCGAATTGTTGTTCCGCCAAATATCCGGCAGTGGCGCAGCATATAAAAAACGTGTCAAAGCAGGGTAACCAGGGTCACCAGCTTCAGTGATTCGATCAATTTCTGCTTTCGCGACGGACGTCAGATGAGCATAAGCAATAGCCGCCACTATTTTATGTCCGGTAGGGTCCCATGCGTACGAAAATGTTGGGAACAATAGAACCAATAAAAAACTATTTACACCGAACAAGAAACTTCTTTTGATTATCCAATTCAATTAGCACCTTTTTAAATATTTTTTTGGCTTGTAACTGATTTAAAAATTGGCCGGACATTTCTGGTAATAGCTGCGAATTAATTAATTGTTCTATTGCTCTGCCCCCGCTTGCTGCTTCCTGGCAACGGGTTAAAATATAATCAATTATTTCGGGTTCGAAAATTAATTTAGCCTGGTAGTTAATCAACACTCTTTGCCGAATTCGCTGTAATTGTAATTCAATAATTTGTTTCAAAATCTCGTCCTTTAAAGGCAAATAAGGAATAATGGTCAATCTACCTAAAAAAGCCGGTTTAAAAAATTTCAACAGCTCCGGCCGAATCATTTCCACCAGCGCTTCTACTGAAGGAGCAGTCTGTGAATCAGAATACAATTTAGTAATTAGCTCCCCTGCTGCGTTTGAGGTCAAAATTAAAATGGTGTTTTTGAAATTGACATCACGGCCTTGGCCATCGCGCAAAGACCCTTTATCAAAAACCTGATAAAAAATATCCTGCACACCTGAATGAGCTTTTTCAAGTTCGTCGAGCAGTACCAAAGAATAAGGGGCGCGCCTGACTGCTTCCGTTAAAATTCCACCTTCACCATAGCCGACATAGCCGGGCGGTGAACCCAATAACAATGAAACTTTATGTTCTTCCTTGAATTCAGATAAATTAATGACTGTTAAGTTCCGTGCACTTCCATAAACCAGCTCCGCCAAAGTTAAAGCAGTTTCTGTTTTGCCGACACCACTTGGGCCAACAAAAAGAAAAGACCCCGTTGGTTTATCAGGATCACTTAATTGAGCTCGAGCGCTTCGAATGGTGCGGACGATTGTAGTTATCGCATGGTCCTGTCCCTTGATACGAGCCTGTAACTGTTTTTCTAAGCCCAGCAAAGTAGATATTTCCTGGCTAATCATTCGGCCTAACGGCACGCCGGTCCATGCTGAAATCACTTCCGCTATACTTTGTTCATTAACGCAATCTTGTAACAAAGGCTGATCACCTTGTAGTTTAGATAATTGTGCTGTTAAATTTTTTAATTGGTCTGTCAGCTCTTGATTATTTTTTTCAGTAGCGTTATTTTCCAGAGCAAAGCGTACTGCTCTAATATTTTCGACTAGGGCTTTTTCCTGACCAAAGCGGCTGCTAAGATTTTGCAGCCGGGTTTGGATTTCTTGTTGGTATTTTAGTAATTGGTTCAACCTTTTTTGATGATCCAAACCTAAGGATTGTTCACGTTGCAAGAGCTGAATTTCATTTTGTAAATGTGTTAGCTGGCTTTGATAATCTTGAATAATATTTGGGTCCGTATAATGACTGATCGATAACCGGGCACAAGCCGTATCCAATATACTAATTGCTTTATCCGGCAATTGTCTTTGCGAAATATACCGGCTCGACAAACGCACGGCGGCTATCAAAGCCTCATCCAAAATCCGAACGTGGTGATATTTTTCCAGATGAGCAACTAATCCACGCAGCATTTGAATCGCTATTTCTTCAGAAGGCTCATCGACCTTAACCACTTGAAATCTTCGAGTTAAGGCCGCGTCTTGTTCAAAGTATTTTTTGTATTCAGCCCAGGTAGTGGCCGCAATCGTTCTCAGTTCACCTCTGGCTAAAGCCGGTTTAAGTATATTAGCCGCATCCGCCTGCCCTGCTTGACCTCCTGCTCCAATTAACGAATGGGCTTCATCAATAAATAAAATAATAGGAGTGCTGGAATTTTTAACTTCATTGATTACAGATTTTAACCGGTTTTCAAATTCGCCTTTGATTCCAGCCCCTGCTTGTAATAAAGTTAGATCAAGAGCATAAATAGCAACGTTTTTTAAATTTTTCGGCACTTGCTGATCGACAATACGTAAAGCCAACCCCTCTACGATGGCTGTTTTACCCACACCGGGTTCACCGGTCAAGATAGGATTATTCTGACGGCGGCGAGTGAGTATATCAATTAGCTGACGGACCTCCTCTTCTCTGCCAATTACCGGATCAATTTTGCCTTGTTCGGCTAATTGAGTCAGATTAATAGCGTATTGATTCAAGGCAGAAACAGAGTTTTCAGACCCACTGATAACTCCAGCAGATTCACTGCTGTTTTTAGTTAAATTTTTGAAATTGTGTGGCAGCAAGGTTCGATCTATTTTGCTGATACTCTGTAAAAATCCCCTACTAAAAGGGTTAGCCGCTTCCACTCGTAGCAGAGCCGATAGCACTGCACCTGAATTGATTGCATCTAAACCAAACTCCAAATGGGCCACAATTAATGCTTCTCTTAACAACTCTACAAGCGAAGCAGCAAAAGCCGGGGCTTGGCTATTTCCGGTTTTAAAGCGGCTCATGCTCTCAGTTAATTCTTGTCTTAACCGGTTATGATCTACTTGATAATGAGTTAAAATTAAACTGAAATCACAGTCTTTATGTTCTAGTATCTTTACTAACCAATGCTCAATTTCAATGGCATGATGGCCCGAGGTAACACACATTGCGGCTGCTTGCTCTAAGGTTTTTCGACATATTGGATTCAATTTATGGACTAATTCTTTTAAATTTTCAATCATAAACTTCCTATATAGTGCGTATCATCCGCATCTTTTTTATGAGCTTGAGTCCCTAACCATGCATTGCGACTCAATGCTATTTGTGAATTGAGTTTAATTTCACAATGAGGAACTTGTTCGGCTTTCAAAATTAACTTAATTCCAAAAACCCATTCCGTTCCCACGAATTGGAAAACCAGTTCTACTAATTTTTTTACCTTTTTGGTGTTTGGAAGAAAATCAAGAAATTGACAATAATTTAACGGGCCAAGAGTGATATTAAAAAAATTTTTATCATCCCAAAAGCGTGAACCGATCATGGCGCTCCTACCCAAAACATTGTTGCCCATTACTCCTTTTAATGAAGACCATTCTGTGGTTGGCAGTAAAAACCACTTACCTTGAAAATTTTCTATTTTAACTTCTATTGCAAAATAATCGGCAATTAAATTTTTCAAGAAAATAGCCGGCCGGCGTGAACTTGAAAAATAACCGCTGTAATATAGTAAATTATCTACCGGCTGCTTGGTATGATAATAACCAATCAAACATTTTATTAGATTGCTAACATAATCCGCATCAACATAGGGCTTACTCTTTTTCCAAGCACAATAATATAAAAAAATCATCCGATGATTAAACAAATCTAAGAAATCTTTTAATCCTTCTGCTCCTGCTTGAAGACGTTCAATAATTAATTCGGTGTAATGATAGGGTAATAATCCATTCACTCCGAAAAGACCCAAACCAGTTGTCAAAATTTCAAAACTATGATCGCTTTGTTTTAAATTTTTTACCGGATGAATTGGAAAACTAAAATCAAGAGACGATTTTAACCACAACTCCTTTTTTGGGTTTTGTTCACCAAACGAACGAATCAGTTGAAACAAATCACACTGGGTCAAGCTATTTTTCCATCAGTCTAGGGATATTAGCTACTAATCGAAGCGAAGCAGTCAACTCTTCTAATTGTAACCATGGTTGTAACCAGGCAATAGCCTGATAAGCGCCCGGTTTACCCGGAACCACTTCTACTTTTACTTTAGCTTTGGCCAAAGGATACTTCGCTTTGGTGTCATGAGCAGAGTCGCCACTGCTGTTTACGTAGGTATTAATCCAGCGATTTAACCACTTCTCGACGTCAGCAGCTTCCATAAAAGAACCTATTTTATCTCTACCCATGCATTTTAAATAATGGGCAAACCGGGAAGTCGCCATCACAAACGGCAACCTGGCTGAAATCGCAGCATTGGCCGCGTCATCAGAATTATTAGAGTATTTAGGTTTATAAACAGTTTGGCCTCCGAAAAAAACCGCATAATTGGTATTTTTATAATGACAGAGTGGTAAAAAACCTAACCGGCTTAACTCTGCCTCACGTCTATCGGTAATGCCAATTTCAGTAGGACAGGCAGAATCGACATCACCATCGACACTTTTAAAATTATGCAAAGGCAAATTTTCGACCCTTCCTCCCCCTTCGGCCCCACGTATTGCAGTACACCAACCATAATTACTAAATGCATTAGTTAGACGTTCCGCTAAAACATAGGCTGAATTCATCCAGCAGTAATCTTTAGAATTGACCATTTCCTGAAAATCAAACTCATCAATTTGTTTTGCATTTCCATAAGGTAATCGAGCTAACACTCTGGGTAGGGTTAACACTAAAAAGCGGGAATCTTCTGAATCCCGCAGATTACGCCAGGCGGAATATTCAGGAGTTTCAAAAATTTTTGTTAAATCCCTGGGTTTGTTTAAAGATTCCCAATCTTCGAAACCGAATAATTGTGAACTTGCGGCTGTTAAAAATGGGCAAAAAGCAGCGGCGGCCACGTTAGACAACTTAGATAACATTTCAATATCGTCGGCCGTGTTCGAAAACTGATAATCTCCTATCAAAACTCCATAAGGCTCACCTCCGGGAGTGCCAAATTCATTTTCATAGATTTTTTTATATAGTTGACTTTGATCAAAGTCTATAGCTTTACGGGCGTCTTTAGACAGTTCCTCTTTTGGCACATTGAAAAGTTTGATTTTTAGGTTATTCGAAGTTTCACTATTGTTGACCAGCCGATATAATCCCCGCCAAGAACCTTCTAACTTTTTAAACTTTTCATGATGCATGATTAAAGACAATTGTTCAGATAACGTACTGTCGATGGCTTTAATCGCTTCACTAATGCTGCGAGTTAAATTACTATCCCATTTTATTGCGCCTTTTAAGGCCTGATCTGATAATGCTTTCAGCAATTCTTCAGCATCAGGACGTTTAGTATGTTTGGTTGCGTTTATCGCTTTTTCTAACAAACTCTCTGATGGTGATTCTGCTACACTCGCGTTAAAAGAAGCAGTGGTTTGATTTTTCATGCTTGATCCTCCTTGAATTAAACGGTTTCTTTATTTTTTAGATCCTCAGCAAATTTTTGAAGCGCTGCATTATCTTGCAGAATCTGCTCGAGCAACTCCTCCAGTTCATCAGAACGGTCAATTTTGGTCAGCAGGTCTCTTAGCTTATTTCGGGTATTGAGCAAATGATTTAAGGCTGGAACTTGGGCAGCCACCCGCGCAGGCTCAAAATCTTCGATTGATTCAAATTTGAGATTGACTCTCATTTCAGTCCCATCATTTTGGATGGTATTCTTTACTTGTAAATTGACTGCCGGAGCAATCTTTTTCATGACTTCATCGAAGTTATCGCGATCGATTTGGACGAACTTTCTTTCTCTCAAAGGACGAAGATCGTTTGCAGAGTCCCCAGAAAAGTCACCCAAAACCCCTACTACGAATGGGATTTCCTTAGTTACTTTGCCGCTGCCCATTTCCAATTCGTATTTAATGTGAACCCGGGGCTTGCGAGCACGCTCTAGCTTATTATAAATGCTTTCCATAATACGATCTCCTTGTATGAACTATTAATGTCTCGGAAAGTATAAGTCATTTGATTCATTAATAAAAGACTAGGGAATTAAGAACCCAGGGTCGCCTCATTAAAATTTAGCCATTGATACACCAGAATTTACGTTTATACTGAATGAAGCTGCGCGTCTGCATCGGGGTGTGGAAAACCAGCTTCATTGGCGTTTAGATGTTGTATTTAACGAAGATAAGGCGTGTATTCGAAATGATAATGCGAGTGGAAACATCGATATTTTGCGAAAAATGGACATTTTGCATTAGACCCTATAAAATTTATTTTTTTGTAGATAAAGTAAATAAATCAAAGACCCAATATTGTTGTGAATGTAATTCATTAAATCCTAGCCACGGATAAACCAAAGAATATCGGAGCAGTACTTTCTTCATCTGTGAAAGAATTAGGCGTTAAGTGGAAAATCATCTGTTGGTTGCCGAAAACGGCCATTTTGAGCAATGTTTTTATAAAAGTCTTTTGGCAATCCGATAGATTTCATCGCCGCTACGTTTGCCCACTAGCACCCCAATGACGATATCTGGTTTAGGTTCATAGCGGTAAATAATGCGATACTCACCAATGTCAGTTCGCAAATAATCCTCATAGCCGATGAGTTTTTTGGTATCGTGAGGTAGTCGGTTATCGGCCAATGATAAGATGTGATCTTTGACTTGCCGTTTATGCTTAGGTGGTAGAGATTTAATGAATTTTTTAGCTCTAGGCTTGAGGTCGATCTTTGGCATCATTCATCGCCTAGCAGAAAATCCATGCTCTTTTTGACCCCTAAAGTCTTATCTTTATCGGCGAGGTTAGCTAATTCTCCCCAGTAGGCATCCTCCAGCATTAAATAGCGCTCATAAGAAACCATGACAGCCACCGGGTGGCCCGCTTTTTCAATAATGACCGGTTCTTTAATCGCTTGATTAAGATATTTTCCAGGGTGCTTATTTAATTCAGTTGCAGTTGCTTTCATAAAAAACCTCATTTTACGTATAATACCTATATTAGGTATTATATATAAAAAATAAGCAATGCAACTATTGGACGGCTAGCCTGTCGTACCAAAATGATAATGTCCCCTATCTACCAAAATTGAAGCATCCGTATTCCTTGTCAAGCAATAAATGCATCTCAAAAGTGTTCCTCCGACGCAGTTACCCACAGATTTTACCACGCGCTTGAGCCTACGGAGGGGCTCCGCGCCTTTTAAAATCTATGGATAACTGCTGCTCTGACAGTGTATCAAGTCTTGCCGGTGGCGGGAGCGGTTTCTTGCCAAGGTTGTTGCTGTTTAAGAACGCTGGCTGCCATGAGTAATAATTTTCTCATCACAGCCACTGCTAATTTAGCCGGCTTTTCTTTAGACCGTAATCGCTCGTAAAAATCCTTTATCAGAATCATTAGCATTTTCTACTTTCATTAATTCAGCATTCATGGCTTTACTCGCTATATTAAAATCAACAAGGATAAACCTCATATTATCTTTTGAAACAAATGAGAAAATTAGCTGCCTGGGATCAGGAATTCTTAGATACCGTCCTAATGGCTAGATTTTAATGAGGGAGCCCTGATTAAGAACCTGAGCGGTTAAGACCTGGCCTTAAAGTTACCGGAATTTTGGCAGTACGCAAAGGCGCAGGCGCAATAGACGCAGGGGGTGCAAAAAGTTTGACGCGATTTTCACACCTCGATAAAGGCAGGTTGTTTTCGACATATCGATCTTTTTGATAGGAAGGAAAGATTAATATTAGTTTGTCCAGAATATTTTTTAATGACTGGTTGGCCCAATATCGGCTCACAGGATTTTCACAAGTAGGACAACAAGCTTTCTTTTTGTCAAAGTCAGGCAACTGGGTTCTAGCAGACTTTTCAATAGGATGAATACCACCACAATTCAGCATAATTGGGTTAAGAAAATATTTTTTAGTTATTGGACATCGAAAATTATTCATTAATTCTTTGATTTGTTGTTCCGGATTTCCTTTGTGCTCAGTTGGAGTATTTGCCATGGACTTAGAATTATTATATTGATTATGTTTATATTCAGGAAATAAAAAAAGCAGTTGGTTTAAAATAGTTTGTAAAAGTGGATAGCTTATATATTTAACTTGATAATTTTTATACAAGACAATCTTTTCATTGCAAACAGGACAACATCGATTTTCTTTCAAAACTTTTTTAGCTATATCTTTTTCAACGGTGTGCATATTTTTACAGTGCAAAGTTGCTGGATTTTGAAAGATTTTGTGAGTCACAACGCACTCGAATTCTTTCATTAAACTAGAAATTGAAGGGGGCACCGGAGGCGGTGGCGGTAATGGGGGCAGCGGAAGCTGATAGGAGGAAAAATGCATCTGTCTTTTCCGCATAAAATCAAGTGGTAATCGAGGTGGCTTTTTAAAATCAGAGTCTTGTTCTTTGGCAGGTGACCCTTTGGCAGGTGATGCTGGAGTAAAGGGATTGTCTAATTTTTTCTTGATGTTCTTTCTTTTTTGTTCAAGTTCACTTTCTAGAGATGAAGCATGATCTGAACTTTTCATCTGTGCCAAAGTAACAAAATTTAACTGCCATTCTTTAAAATTTGCGCAATATGCTACTAATTGCTTCGCATGATCATCAATTTTAGGAAATCTCAGCCCTGTGGTTTTCTTAAATTTTTCTTCATCTGGACGAATTTTAATAATTTCACCCTGCATCACATGTGCATCAAAATGAGCTATCAACTCTGGTGATTTTTTCAGCTCACTATCTTCTTCTGCACAAAATAACAACCATTGCACACCTGCTTTAATTGATTTGAAATCGGGTAATGTTTCATAATGCAAAAATTGCTTAACGAAATATTGCAAGCCATGTAGGCGACTTTCAACGTAGGTGGTTACTGGCTTTTTTAAACTTAAAAAAGCCACTAACCCATCTTGAATTTTTTTACACGAAGTAGGTACTATTTCTTCTTTTTGTCCATCACGCCATTCATATAGTTCCTGAAGCATGGCAAGAAAATTTTCAGTATTACTGGATAAATTAGGTTCGCGAGTCATATTGCCTCAATTATTAATATTCTTCTATTTAATGATTAATTTTAAAAAAGAATCTTAATTCTTACTGAATGTTGGCTAAAAATCAATAGCAACCAGTCAATCAACTCTCTGACTTATTTAAATCGAACTCAAGAAAGATTTGACCGTAGTGATGAATCGCTCCGGTTGATCATAATGAAGCCCATGACCAACTCCCGGGATTTTTTCGATCTGAAGTCTGGGATTAAAACTTCGTAGCTCTTCAGCCATTGGTAGCGTCACTATACCTTTTTCACAAATCACCAACAGGCTGGGAACAACAATCGCGCTGATTAAGTTCTTATACTCAGGGTATGGCGGTCTGAGCACTTGAAAGGCGCTGATGCTAGTTTGATGTCGTGCTTCGGTGAGTAATTTGAGAATGTCTAATGAACGATGCGGATGTCTTTTCCGGGCTGCCGCTAAGATTTCATCCGATGTCTTATTAAGCAATTGCCGATGCTGTTCGCAAACATCACTTGCATATACTTCACGCTGGACTTCTAGACTTAAAAAGGGAGGGTCCACCATGATCAGACCACAGAGAAGTTTTTGCATATGACCAGCAACCAAGGCCGCAGTCATACCTCCCATGGAATGTCCAATCACAATCGGAGAGGATAGTGCTAGCATTTCAATAAGACCAACCACGTCGTTTGCATGGTCTTGGTACTGGTATCCGTGATCAGGTTTACTGGATTTTCCATGACCTCTAGCATCAGGCATGATGACGTCATATTCGATCTCCAGAGCTTTGGCCACAGGAGTCCAGCAGGCTCCACTTGTAATTAATCCATGTAACAAAATTAAAGGGGGTTTATTTCCTCCGGTCCGTGTGTAGTGTAGGTTAATTCCATTTATTTTGCAGATTGCTGTGTTCCAATTAGCCATAGATATAATTATTACATGTTTGATCTTAGTTTGGCAGGGAAATTTCTTGACTTCATACTGTAAATCTCTCAAACTGTTCGGGAAATTAAAGTTGCTTAGTTAAAGAACGTTTAACAGGATGTCACAAATTTTACACTTTGAAATTAATTGTTAGTGAATAGGGATAACAATGAGACAAATAGCACGTTCACCAGTTAGGTTTTTTTCGCAAGTAGCATCAGGGACTAAGATCAAGGGTATCCCTCGAGTTCAATTCATCCATGTCACCCAACTACAGGGTGAACGAGGTTTACGACCTTCAGAAAATAATAGAAAAGTTTTTGCAAAAAGACTGACTACTTTGGATATACGGCATCAAAATACAGAGGACAAAGAACTGATGTCGATACAGTCGGATAAAGCACTATCTACAATGCTACATCTCGTCAAATGGGGCGAAAACCATCGTGGCTCATTTGAAAAAGAGCATAAACTTCCTATTGTCAATGGTGATACTATTGTAAATTTAACTACATCAGAATTTTTTTTCTATCCTGAACAAGGGCTTTTTTCTAAAGCGCTACTGGAAAGGAAGTTAGACATTTTACGAACAGAATTGAAAAATTTTCCTAATTGGTTACATTTTCATTTTGGCACTCTACCAGTATTAGTAGTTGACAATCAGCAACCGGCTTTTATGAATATAGCTATTTATGGTCAAGGAGGTATTGAACCGAAAGTAGGATATTATACAAAAAAAAATCATTTTCCAAGTGATCCTTATTACAATACATTTAAGGGAGTTTCTCTTAACTTACCTCCGTATACTTGGAGCGAGACGCCTAACGGCCAAATATTTCTCAAAATATACGAGATATGCCGCGATCACTGTGTAGGCGTTGCTAAAATGGATATGGTGGAACTCTCTGAATTATTGTTTAAAGCTGAAGCGCAAGGAAATTTACATGGATTTCATGAGATTACATCAAATACAACAGAGGTCTCAATTGAAAACGCTTTGATGAGTATTCTTTCAATAGCAGACCCGGGGCATAACAAAGCATATCAGAATATAGAAGCAAAAGAGATACCGACATGGCATGGTTTGACTCAGATAGTGGTTGAGAAAATTCCTTTTTTTGATTTAGAGAAATTAGGAAAACCGAAACAATACGGAGATATGGCCTATTATACAAGAATATACAAAACAGTAGACCTGCATGGGTTATCTAAACAATATAATGAGGAGCTTCAAAAGAAATACTCCAATTCTTCCTTTGCCCTTGGGTTACGTTGAAATTATTTATTTAGAATGAAAAACGACGATGTGTTGCCTCGTAACCTAATTTTTGCATGAGCGAGTGAGATTCATCTAAAATTTGTTGTTCTACTTTATAAATTGGATGTTCCGTAGAATTATTAGTTTGCTTTAAGAAGTTACTCAATAAACTCTCTATTTCTCTCTGTAAGAAGAAGATTTGTTGTGTAGATTTATCAATATAACGATCCATTTTTAGATTCATCAAATTACCGGCTAATACAACTTGCATAATTATCTCTTTAGATGGATTTTCTTTACCGTTATAAAGGTCATGACTTCGTTCACAACAACCGATGGCGTTTTCATAATCTTTTTGCAAAAAATGTAAAATGCCTAATGAACATAATATTTCCGCCTGACTTGCAATAGAGTCTTTATTATCTTTAATGATTTTTAATGCAAAATTGTGTTCTTTGATAGCTGAAACTATATCTCCTATAACAACATAGCTCATACCTAATCTAATATGGTCGCCCACCTGTAGGGGGTCTTCAAGCGTTCGGTAAATATAGGAGGTGGTCTTTAAATTTTCCAATAAGCTTGTTGTAGCGTCCTTATCTAGATCCAGATTTTGTTCAGCCACGGCTCTAGCAAACCATAGATCTGGAAGATCACCAATATTTCTTTCATCAGCTTTAGCTATATCAATTCCCTGCTTTGTTATCTCAAGAGCTTTATCGGGTTGATTTTCCTGAATATGACGATAAGCCTCATCAAGAAAATCATGCGGTGATTCTAATATTTTTTTTACATTTAAATTTTTTTTTGGTTCACTCTTTTCTTCTAATAGAGAGGATTGTTTAGTTTCTAAACTTAAACTTTCACGGCCTATATGGCTGAAACGAAACTCTTGATTCAAACGGGGAGCCTCTGGCGTAAGCAGTAGAGCTCGCGCCGGTCTCGGTATGTACTTCGAGAATAAGGAACGGTGAACTGGAAATAAAAATGTTCTTGAGGTACGAATAATAGAAGAGTCGTATGGAGCCCTAAAAAAACTCATTTTCCTCATATACCCTCCACATGGTTTGAAACATACAACTGTACTCTTAGTTTAACGATCCTTCTGAGTTGTGTCAATCGCCATTGGGGCATTCTAATTTTGTGAATTTCATGCGATCGTCAACTTTTTTAGGTAATTCATCGTCGCGGTAGCTGCTAAGTAAAGTACCCGAAGCGAGTCGAAAAATCAACAGCTTATTTTTTGAATTTTGAAAGGTCAGGTCCACACCAGGGACAAAACTAATGTTGCGCTTCATACTCATTCTTATCAAACAAAGTAAAACTAAAAACAAGATCATTGTGTTGTTTAGATTTTACATATTCAGAAAGAAATTTTTTTGACATTTCTATAGAATCTTTTTAAAAGTTTCCCAATCAGCATGAGTAAGCTCAGAAAAATCTACAATAGCATCTAGTTTTGGCTCTAGTTGGTTATTGATGACTTTAAATCCTTCAATCCCAATAATTGCAATATTTTGCTTGGCGCATTCTTCTATAAACTCCAGCAAAAAAGGAGCTCTAATATATAATTCACCGCCTTGAAAAAGATTATATTCTTTAAATTTTTCTTCTATTTGAAGCATCACAATCCAGAGGAAATTAAAATCAGTGAAGTCGCTCCCACTTTCAGTGCAATCCACTCTAAGGCGGTGATCGTCGCGGTGGCCCCCGCATTCATCAATACTTTGTTACTCGCTGATTGATGTAAATTTTCACTGGCGGAATGGGTTTTGTTATAATCTATTTGGTAATTTTCATAGGCTTGTGCAACTGCTGCGTAAATAATATAAACTAACAAAAAAGAAATTTCGTTCATTGCTTGACAGCCCATATAAATAAATATACCAGTCTCCACCCTAACAGTCCTTCCATTTTACTAATACCCTTCTTCTAGATTAGCAACTCACCGTTCCATTTTAAACGGAAAATGCCTCCTTTAACATAGAAGTTTTAATTTTCGCAATGATTTATTACTCTTTCGAATTCTTTCATTTTATTATTCCAATAAAGAACTTTTTCGGTGTTGCTAAATCCAGGTTTAGTATATATTTGAGAAATATTTCCCATTATATCGGTATTTTTTCGTAAAGGAGGGTCATGCTTCAAAGCTAGCTGGTACCAATATAAAGCCTTAGCATAATCTATTTCAACTCCTAACCCATAATAGTATAGTGTGCCTAACACGTATTGCGGGATTGCATACCCTTTTTTAGCCATGGGTTCAGCAAGAGCAAAGGCTTTTTGGTACTGATCGGTATCTAAATAAATAGTTTCGAGTGCTAATTGCGCAATTATGTTATCATTGGTCGCAGCAGATTTGATCCAATTTAGCATTTGCTCATTACTCGGAACATCATTCATAAAATTGCCATAATTTTTTTTCCTATACCTATAAAATCCAGCATAAGCTAATTGCGCCGGGGTATAGTCTGCTTCCACTGCTTTCTTAAGCCATCTCATCCCTTCTGAATTATCAATTTTGATACCAAATCCATTTAAATAAGCTAAACCAACATAATAAGCTGCTTTCGATGAGCCGGCTTTAGCTTGCTTTAGGTAGTCAGAAAATTCAAACTTCAACTTATCCATTACTTTAGGATCAAATTGTGTTGGACAAATAGCAAACCCGTTATCATAGGCGAAAACGTACTGCTCAAATAATTTTTTTTTTAAATTAATTTGCACATTTTCGTAAGCCTGTATATTGAATGAAATTAGAAAAAGAACAACAACAGCTATTATGCCATAAAATTTATTCATTGTTTAACTGCCCATATAAATAAGTATTCCCTATGCCATCCAGGATCAAGTTGCGCCACATAAGATGGTTTTGATAAATTTTTCTCAAATTCTTTTAAATCCGCAACATAATCTTGTGAGACTTTCCAAACATTAATTTCGTCTA
>JAFEDN010000047.1 GCA_018241585.1 Pseudomonadota bacterium
CTAACTTGCCTTGAAAATCATACACCTTGATCGCCACCTGACTTTTTCGGTAAGTCCCTTTATACACTTCACCAAACGCTCCTTTACCCAGCACCGGATATTCAAACTTGAGTTCATCATAGCGAATTTGCCAACGCTGGACGCCACTGGCGGGTGGTGAGCTCGGTTGAACCTTTTGATCCGCCGCAGGAGAAGGTAAACTCACTGATAGTGGGCCGCCTCCTGAGGGGACACAAGAGATTAAATTACCCTCTTGGAACACTTGGGGGAGTGATTTTTTTTCGGAGGGTAATCCAGTATACAATTGGGGTTTCATGAGACGCTCCTGAGCTGAATAATTCCTAATCATGACGATGGTTTGTTTTATGCATTCGTGGGACTCAGTCATTATCCTTAAAAGCAATTCACTGCGCAAGCCAGGTCAAATGACCGATGAAAATAAAACATAATATGTCCCAGTAATACCATGGATGAAAAAGTCATGCTTATTCAAAAATTCATGGACAGCGTCTCTGTACTAGCAAGGCGGGTTGAGCATCAAGCCGCCGTGATTCTAGAGCAAACGGCTAAAATGGCGGATCAAGTTATTTCACCGAAACGCACATCACTGCTGAAAGGGTTAACGGGTGAAGAGGTGACGGTTATTGCAGTTGAGTCTGCATTATCGGCATCTCAGGGTTGTGTTCCAAGATCAGCTTAATGTATCTGGGGAGTTACAATTAATCTTTAAATCTCAGCAGCGGAAATAAAATAACATCTCGAATCGATGGGCTATCGGTAAATAACATGACCAAACGATCGATGCCGATACCCTCCCCTGCCGTGGGCGCTAACCCATATTCGAGCGCGGTAATATAATCAGCATCATAGGTCATCGCCTCATCATCCCCTTCTGCTCGCGCTTGCACTTGTTGCTGAAAGCGGTTGGCTTGATCTTCCGGATCATTTAACTCCGAAAAACCATTAGCCAATTCGCGGCCGGCAATATATAGCTCAAATCGATCGGTAATAAAAGGGTTTTTATCATTAGCTCGAGCTAAAGGAGAAACTTCAGCAGGATATTCAGTAATAAAAGTAGGCTCAACCAATTTTTCTTCTACAAAACTTTCAAAGAAAACGCTTTGTAATTTTCCTAGACCGGCACTGTCAGGCACACCTAAATCATGTTGCCGCGCCAGGTCTCGAGCTTTATGGACATCTTCTAATTGATCCGGCTTTATTTCAGGGCAATAATGCAGAATCGCAGATTTCAAAGTCATTCTTTTAAACGGCTTACTTAGATCAACCACCATACCTTGATAAGTTAATTGCAAAGCACTATGCACTCTTTCCGCTAAATACCGGAGTAATTGTTCAGTAAAATCCATCAAACCTTTATAGTCTTGAAAGGCTTGATAAAATTCCACCATGGTAAATTCCGGATTATGGCGAGTTGATATTCCTTCATTACGAAAATTACGGTTAATTTCGAATACTTTTTCAAACCCGCCGACCACCAGTCTTTTTAAATAAAGTTCTGGAGCTATCCGTAAATACAGCTCCATATCCATAGCATTATGGTGAGTTCTAAAAGGCCGTGCAGTCGCACCTCCTGCTTGAGGTTGCATCATAGGGGTTTCTACTTCGATAAAACCATGACTTTCCAAAAACTTACGCAATTCACTGATAATTTGTGAACGCATCTGAAAAATACGGCGTGAAGGTTCATTGACTAACAGGTCCAAATAACGTTGTCGAAAACGTTGCTCGTGATCAGTTAATCCATGAAACTTATCGGGAAGTGGACGCAAGGATTTAGAAAGTAATTGCAGGTGATCTACTTTAATAGATAATTCCCCGGTTTGGGTACGAAATATTTGACCTTCAGCCCCTATGATATCGCCTAAATCCCAAGTTTTAAAAGTATCATAGACTCCTTCCGGTAATAAATCACGAGCGATATAAAGTTGAATTCGGCCGCTCATATCCTGGAGATGAACAAAACTGGCTTTACCCATTAAACGGCGCGTCATAATGCGTCCAGCTACTTTCACCCGCACTGATTTTTTAACTAAATCTTCTTCTTTTTCGCTGGCATAACTTTCGAGTAATTGTGAAGCTAAAGCATCTCTTCTAAAATCATTTGGGTAAGCGTTACCCTGTTCTCGCAGCGCAGCAAGCTTGGCTTTACGTTGTGCTATTTGTTCATTGGAATCAAGTTCTGTCACGGTGGTCTCCTTTAGCTATATGCCCTCTTTCAAACTGGCCTCAATGAATGGATCGAGATCGCCATCTAAAACCGATTGAGTATCATTGGTTTCAACGGATGTACGTAAATCTTTAACCCGAGCTGCATCTAAAATATAAGATCGTATTTGACTGCCCCAACTGATCGCTGCTTTCCCTTCTTCTAGCGCCTGCAATTCGGATTTTTTCTTTTGCTCTTCCATTTCATACAATTTGGCTTTCAATTGTTTCATGGCGGAAGAGCGATTTTTATGCTGAGAACGATCACTTTGACATTGTACAACAATGCCTGTAGGAAGGTGAGTTAGCCGTATCGCAGAATCAGTTTTATTAACGTGTTGCCCCCCTGCTCCACTGGCGCGGTAGGTATCGGTACGAATATCGGCTGGATTGATTTCAATATGGATATCATCGGATATTTCAGGCGAAACAAATATCGAAGCAAAAGAAGTATGACGGCGGTTCCCGGAATCAAAGGGAGATTTTCGAACTAAACGGTGCACGCCGGTCTCAGTTCTTAACCAACCAAAAGCATACTCACCCTCTACATGAATGGTGGCAGATTTGATTCCAGCCACTTCTCCAGCGGACAACTCAATCATAGTGGTTTTAAAACCGCGCCGGTCACACCATTTTAGGTACATACGTAATAACATTTCGGCCCAATCTTGGGCTTCAGTACCGCCTGAACCGGAATTAATATCCAGGTAAGCATTATTAGGGTCCATCGGATGAGCAAACATCCGTTTAAATTCGAGGTTTTCTATGGCTTTTTTAAGTTTTTCGACTTCTTCGGTTACTAAATTGAAAACTTCCTCATCATTTTCCGCTTTGACTATTTCCAGCAGTTCTAAATTCTCTTGCAGATTTTTTTCCAGCCCTTCCAGAGATTCAACGGTATTTTCTAATTGAGCACGTTCTTTTCCCAGTTCTTGGGCTTGCTGGGGGTTTTTCCAAATATCTGGATTTTCTAATTCACTTCGAATCCGAACCAGGCGGTGTTTCTTTTTCTCATAGTCAAAGATACCCCCGAAGCGCCTGCAGGCGCTCGCCGAGATCGGTTAAAAGTTCAAATAATTTATTGGTTTCTAACATAAAATACCTGCAAGAAACCGGTACAATATTATTTTGACCGGGTATTGTCAATTCTATTCATATGGTTACTTGAGTATTAGCTATCAAAAACTGCCAAAATTTAGATGATCCAATCCTCGATCGAAATCAAAAAAATTCCGCTGTCGCGGCAAGGGTGAAGGAAAAAGTGTATCTCGTAATGAACTACTCATTAAAAGAGGAGCAGGAGTTGGCGTGGGATTGTTTAGTAACTGAAGTTGCTGTTCAATTTTTTTTAATAAAAGATCATTATAATGGAATAAAAAATTATTATTAAATAGCGGTTGTTCAATTGGCGAAGCTATTGTAGCAGTCACTGACTTTCGTTCTACCGTATCTGCAACAGTGAGTTCTTGGTCTTTAGCTTGTTTTTTAGCAGGTTGGTTAAATATATCTTGTTCCTTGGAATCCGATTTATAATCTGAATCTGTAATATATTTTTTTCTCTTGGTATGTCTAGTGGCAATATCCTGATTTATAAAATAAGTCCTGATATCTTCGATCTGTATTTCGAATACCCTGGCTATTTCCTTTTTTATAGGCAAACTTATACGTTCGTAAGAATGTTGTAATAAATTTTTATTTTTCGCAGGATTAACAATGAGGGCTAACTGCTTAAATAAATTTTTATATTCCTCACTTTGGTCCTGAATTAACCATTGGAACAAAATCTCCAATTTATAAACCTTTTGTAAAGCATAGGAAAAGAAAAGATTGATAGGCTTGATATTTTTTATTAAACAAGAACTAACACAGGCTCTTAACAAATTTTGTTGACAGCATTCAGAAATTGCTTTTTGAAAAACCCGGGTAAAGTTTATTTTGTTAAGAGACCAGTTAAGCAAATCATATTTATGTAACCAAAATTCAACTTGCCGAATCAATTGATTATCAAGGTCTGTAGGAGCAGGCACAATAATCATTGTATCAGGATGAAAAGGATCTGGTATAGCAAGATTCGATTGAACTGTAGGAACCAGTAACTCGACTATTTCAGGTTCCACTACCTCTGTTTGGCTTGGAGGCTGATCTTCATGCATATTAATGTCACCACTGGATGTTCGTACAGAATGAACTCAATTTACCAAATGGAATCAATTTACGCAATCATTACAATCCATTTGCTTGATACTGACTGCTAAAACATTTATTATGCTTTTTTATGAATAATACGATAAAAAACCGTGGAGCCGTCAGCAATCCAACCGGAAGATTCGAAAAAACTCAAAGAAGCGAATTTGATGATGGCTGGGATAAATACCATGATGATGCAGCAATCCTGTCTCCTTTAGAAACTATTTTAATAAAAGAACCAGCGAAATCCATCATTACGTACAATGATTCACCCGACATCGGCTTTGATCAAGCTATCAATCCTTACCGGGGCTGTGAACATGGTTGTATTTATTGTTATGCCCGTCCAGCACATGGTTATATGAATCTCTCCTCCGGTCTAGATTTTGAAACCAAAATTTTTTACAAACCTGAAGCTGCGCAGTTGCTGCAAACAGAATTAGCTAAATCCTCTTATCAATGTAAACCGATCGTTTTGGGCTCAAATACTGATCCATACCAGCCTGTGGAAAGTCAACAGAAAATAACTCGTTCTTTACTGGAAGTGCTCAATAAAACCAATCACCCTGTGGTGATCATTACTAAAAGTAGTTTAATCGAGAGAGATCTAGATATTTTACAATCCATGGCCGCAAGAAATTTGGCCAAGGTGGCAGTCAGCATTACCACTTTATCTTTAGCGCTAAAACAAATTATGGAACCCCGTACCGCCACACCCAAAGCTCGATTAAAAGTGATTCAAACGCTTAGCTCGGCGGGAATCCCTGTGCGTGTCATGGCGGCGCCGATGATACCTATGATCAATGACTTTGAGCTGGAAAAAATTTTAGAATTTGCTAAAAAAGCCGGAGCTTCCACCGCAGGTTACACCTTGATCCGTTTGCCTCATGAGGTAAAAGACCTTTTCAAAGAATGGCTAGCCAAACATTTTCCTGAAAGAGCAGAACATGTCATGAGTTTGGTTAAACAAATGCGCAACGGCAAAGAATATGACACCACTTTCGGCAAGAGAATGCGCGGCGAAGGGCAATTGGCACAACTGCTGGCTGCTCGTTTTCAATTAGCTTGCAAAAAATTAGGCTTTGTAGATGGACCCAACCCTTTAAGCACTAACCAATTTACTCCCCCAAAACCTTTTTCGAAGCAACTTGATCTATTTGACTAAAATGTAGTCAACATCGTAAAGCTGTGACAATAAAAACCCTGTACTATTCAGAGTTATAAATTTGCAAATGCAGAACAGCCAATTTTGGCTCAGATAAAGTGGGCGTTCCTATCCACTGGCTAAATAGTTACTATGACATTCCAATTTGGCTAATATACTGTTCATACTTAACCTTAGAACCTATACTATTGGAAAATAGTTTATGGATAAAAACGTAAGACCGTTCAATGGAACAAACTCTATTCAAGAGGTAACTTTCGCCCTACATCTTGATCGAATAATGAGCGAATCTACTTTTAAAAATCTAAGTTTCCTAAAAGATCGCTTGAAGGATGAGTTTCAAAAAATCGAAGAAATTAAAAAATTTACTGTTAATATCGTTAATGGACAAACTCCAGAAAAGTTACCATCTCCATTATTAGCTGGAAGACAGTTTCAACGTTTAAGTCAAGAAGATAAATTAGAGTGGCTACTTATAGGAAAAAACTCCTTTGCACGTCCTTTTGAAGAGCACCCTTATTCTTCCTCATTAATCGCGGTTATTTATTCTGATCAGCTTACACCTGAGTTTTATTATTCTTCAAAGGCTTTAAAGTGCGAAAGCATACCTCTTAAAAGACAAAAAATCATAAAAAAAATTAAATCCTATCGATTATATAAAAAAGGTTGGGATGGTTATGATGGAGTACCTCCTCTTGGTAAAACAATTGAAGATTCAATTAAATTTTTAGAAAAGCTACCTAGTAATTGTCCATTACCGTATGTTAGCTTAGCTGGAGACGGAGAAATTTGTTTTTTTTGGGAGGTAGAGAATATCTTCATCGATATAGGATTTTCAGGCGAAAAAAATTTTTCATACTTTGCCCGAGATAAAAATAATCATAAATTTTTTGGTGATGATGTTCCATTGACAGAAGATTTTCCAAATGAACTTATGAATGTAATCTATTCAACTGAGCCTTCAAATGATTAGTGATAAAACTGTTCCTTCGGTTGCTATCAATGAAACCTTAATTAGAATTATTTAGAATTATTCTTACTCCTGAACATGTAAAAGATGGCAAAATACTTTCTTCTGCTATCCCAACAGAACATCTTCAAAAAATGGTTGTTCTCTTACTCGGAAACTATATGTAAGTAAGAAAATATTAGCTAATGTTTTAGAAAATTTAACATGCAAAGGGAAAAATACTTTTTATACTTTTGCTCTCATATCCTATCAGATTATACAAAGCTTCAAGTATCAAGTTGGTAATCAGGTATTACATGTAATAGCTGATCCCATAGATGAAAATCCTGCTCATGCCAACATGTTTTTTGTAAATAAGTTTAATTTTAAAAAATCTGAATGGAAAATGATTAGAGAGCAACTCATAAAAAATTTTGAAAATGTAGATAATATTGATAAAATCTTTTTCTGTTAACATTTTTTCTCTGATTCAAGAATATCTTTCTTAATGCGAGCAGGTTTATTGCCATAGATAATCAACATTAAGCCCATAGTTATTAGAGCCATAGCCAGCAGAATGTTTAAACTGATCGGTTCTTTAACCAAAATAAAAGAACTCAGCAACCCAATAATGGGAACAACCAGTAATAATAATGACAAACTAATCGCCTGAAACTGCCGGTTTAATTCAATTATTCCCCAGTAAGCAAAAGCGGTAGCAAATGGCCCTAGATAAAGTAAACCTAATATTAAAGTGGAAGATGGATGAATTTCCGGCTTAGGTTCAAAAATAATGGCTATAATTAAAGCTAATGCTGTCGCCAATAACATTTGCCAGGGAGCTAACTCCAAAGGTTTAGAATAATGCTTGCCGTAGCGAATATGTAAGATCACGGCTGACCATATCCAGGCAGCGATTAATAATAATCCATTTCCAAAAATAATTTTATGATTATGCCAATCAAAAGCGACCGGATTAAAGAGCGTCAAAATCCCCACTAGCCCTAGCGACAAACCCGCTAAAGTCAACCGGCTCAAAGGCTCTTTGAAGAGTAAGACTGCAATCGGCGTTACCCATAAAGGAGTAGTGTACACTAAAATGGCGCTACGTCCCGCAGCCACCTGCGTTACACCCGAAACAATCAGCAATGTAAAAATTCCCATTTGCACTAAACCTACCGACAATAAAAAAGGCAGGTCTTTCCTGGTAGGCCAAAATCGCTGCTTCGAAAATGCCAAAAGAATAAATAATACAATCGTTCCTATTCCTAAACGCGCGCTAGCCAGCCAGAGAGGTGGGATATCCGGTAAAACCAATTTCATAGTGGGCCAACTGCAACCCCATGCCAACAATACCAAAAAGGCTAATAACCATGTTTTTTTCATAAAACCTCTATATCATTATTAGAAACTCTTGTGTAATATAATACTACAGAAGTTTACTTTTGTAAACACTTGTTTCAAATAGTGGATAAAATCTTATGGCTTCAAATTATTTTGCTCATCAACTCAAGCAATTGCGCTTAGAACATCAATACAGCATGCAGGAACTAGCGGATTTAGCTAAGGTCAGTAAATCGATGATTAGTAAAATTGAAAGAGGTGCAGTACAACCTACTTTAGATATTGCCACCCGTCTGGCTCAAGCTTTCGGAAGGACGCTTTCTTCCATGCTGGAAACGCAAACATATCTGCCGATAATTAAAATACCTGCTAATGAACAACCTCTTTGGGAAGACCCGGTAAATCACGCGAAAAGGAAAGTCCTATCGCCTTCATTTCAAAACAGTAAATTAGAATGGCTGGAAGTCGTTACCCCGGCAGGTGTTAAATTGGAACTCAGCCCTTTAAAACAAGGCTCAGAAAAATACGTGTTAGTTTTGGAAGGTTCGATTAGCATTCAAATAGCAGATCAAGAAATGGTCTTGGGTCCTGGAGACAGCGGTTATTTTTTAGCACATTTTGATCATAGTTTTAGTAATAAAAAAAACGAAACCGCTCGCTATTTTCTAATCATCAATCATAATTAATTAAGGATATCATTAAACTACTTTGGCCTATTTATTATAGTCCGAGAGGAATGCAGGGCAATTTTCATTTAATGGAGATTGCTATAAACTAGGCACATGAAAAACAATCTGACGCGTATGCTGGTATATCGCCTTTTTAAGTTAAGCGAAAATCAAAGTTCTATC
Source organism: Pseudomonadota bacterium (assembly GCA_018241585.1). Taxonomy (GTDB): domain Bacteria; phylum Pseudomonadota; class Gammaproteobacteria; order Coxiellales; family Coxiellaceae; genus JAFEDN01. The sequence continues at coordinate 8,723 of JAFEDN010000047.1, forward strand.
CCGCAAGAAATTATGGCTGGAATCACTACCTTTCTCACCATGTCTTATATTATCTTCGTCAATCCCTCGATCTTGCAAAGTACCGGAATGGACTTTGGAGCAGTTTATGTAGCCACCTGCTTGGTAACTATTTTAGGCTGTTTGCTGATGGCGTTTATGGCCAATTATCCGATTGCGGTTGCACCCGCCATGGGTTTAAATGTTTTTTTCACCTACACAGTGGTTCAAACGTTAGGATATTCTTGGCAAAACGCTTTGGGAATAGTCTTTATTTCCGGCATGATCTTTTTGTTACTGGTGGCTACCCGAATCCGCCAATGGATCATTGAGTACCTTCCTGAAAATATCAGCGTAGGCACCGCAGCCGGCATTGGTCTGTTCATTACTCTAATTGCATTGGAAAATGCCAATATTATCGTTCGCTCGCCCGGGAAGACTTTGATTATGGCCGGCCACCTGGCTTCACTACCTAGTCTGCTTTTTTTTATCGGTTTTTTTATTATTGCCATATTAGATTATTACAAAATCAAAGGCGCTATAATCATTGCTATTTTGATAACAACTATTATCAGTCTGATCTTAGGTTTGAGCCATTTTCATGGAATCTTCGCAGTCCCCCCCAGTATAAAGCCAACATTATTTTCACTGAGAATTGGCCAAATATTAAATTTAAAAGATTTGCCGGTTTTATTTACCTTTTTACTGGTTGGTTTTTTTGATGCTACTGGAACATTGATCGGGGTGCTTCGTCAACCTTTATTCCGTCTCGATCCGCTACGGTCTAAAAGACTCTCGCGAGCCTTAATCGCAGATAGCATCGCCACCACCGCTGGGTCTTTAATTGGCACTGCTAGCACCAGTACTTATATTGAGAGCGCTGCCGGCATTGAAGCGGGTGGCCGTACCGGTTTGACCTCGTTGACTATCAGTATTTTATTTTTAGTTCTACTGTTTGTTTCTCCTTTAGCACAAGCTGTTCCTCCATTTGCTGTTGCTCCGGCTTTAGCTTATGTGGGGTTACTGATGCTACGTAATATCGGTCATATTTCTGTAAACGATCCAATAGAATTTATTCCTGCCATCATTATCGTCATTATGATTCCCTTTACGTTTTCCATCGCCGACGGACTTGGGATGGGCTTAATTACTTTTGTCATTCTGAAAATTTTTACGGGTAAAATTAAGCAACTTAATCCAATACTCTGGCTATTAGCGGTTGTTTTTATCCTTTATTTTATTTACAGCTAGTAGGAATTTCATGATGGAAAAGTTACGTAAATATATTGCTGAAGTACCCAATTTTCCCAAACCAGGAATTTTGTTTAGGGATATTGCTCCTCTGCTCCGTTATAAATTTCGCGAAACCATTGATGCAATCAGTTTGTTATTTTCCACACAGGAATGGTCAGCAATTGATTTGGTAGCAGGTATTGAGTCTCGAGGTTTTTTGTTTGCAGCGCCATTAGCCTATAACCACAATAAAGGTGTGGTTAAAATTCGTAAAGCAGGAAAGCTTCCTAAAGCGGCCGGACAAATTTCTTACGGTCTGGAATATGGAACAAGTATTTTAGAAATGCAGCAAGGAAATGGCATGCGTCTGCTAATTGTAGATGATTTGTTAGCTACGGGGGGTTCTTTATATGCAGCGGCTGAATTAGCGAAGCAAGTTGGTTATGACGTTGCAGCTTTTGCTACATTAATTAATTTAACAGCGCTCAATTCATTTCAATGGCAAGGTATAGCCTGCCGGTCAGTCATTCATTATTAATTTAAAATGTCTAGGAATTTGCTCCGTAATCAAAACTGCATTTATTTTCACTAGCAAAACATTATTTAGACATTCTAGCAATGGACAAACCAACCCTATCAAGGGATGTGCATGACTTCTCCAATCAAATACATTTCTGATAATGGAAAAATAGCTTAATCATAATGCTGGGGACAGTGAAGCTCCGCTGGGAATAGGACTGGATGGTTCAGTTGAAGTTTTTACCGCTTTAGCCTTTTGTTGATTCTCAAAGTTTTTCTCCACAGTATCATAAAGATTTACAAATTGCGTAAATAGGGGAGTTAATAGATAGTCTTTGCCATAATTACAGAAACGATCTTTCATTAAATCTTCCAGTAAAGGGAAAAGTTGTTTAATATTCTGGGATTTTCCTTGGAAATAATACAGATAATTTGAAGTTGTACTCTTTACTTGTAAGGATACATCCATGGTCTGAACTTGTTTATCCAGGTTTGTAAAAAACTCGGCTAACCGATTATTTTTAATAGCGCTCAAACCTAATAATACTGTACCTAATTCTTGTTTTTCCACAGTTAATCTAACTGCTTGTATGTATTTTTCATCCCCTTCTATATAGCTAAGCATAAAATAGGTATCTTCTTTTCTATCCATCGGCTCCGCTCGAAGAGTACAAAGCATCGGTTTATCTGTTCCTTGAAAACTATAGAATTTTCCAAATATCTCGACGCCTTCCAACTTGGTTTCGCTGGACCGAGATCGAACAGCCTCTTGGCTGTGTAGAGGTTGCAACGGGCTAGTATTAAGATCACTTTTATTTTTAACTGAGGGAAATAAACTAAAATTCATATTTTACCTCAACAGTTCATTTTAAATTACGATAACGTAATTGGAAAGTATGAGTCAATAGTCAATAATGAACAGCAATTGAGGCAGGGTTCCCCCATTAAAATTTAGTGACAAGCGCAAAAGATAGGATTTTTAGATTTTTTAGTCAAATTCCAGACCATCGGCTGAGTAGGAGAAAGTTACATCGGGTAGAAGAAATTTTATTATTGACCTTTTGTGGGATGATTGTGGGTTGTGATAGCTGGGAAGACTTAGAAATTATTTGGAAAAACTAAAATAGATTATCTGAGTCGTTATCTACCTTTTACAGAAGGTGTCCCCAGTGATGATACCCTGAGACGTTTTTTTTTCGGCACGGGATAAGAAAATTGATAAAAAAGCTAACTGATTCAGATGATATTTCGATCAAGTTTTGCAGTAATTTTACCCAAAATTGGGCATATAACTATCAATAGGTAAACTTGCTGCAATTTTTTTCCCTTATCCAGAACTCGCGTTTGAAGAATTTTCTAGTGGATTAACCCCATTAGGCATTGTTAAAAAACAGGGAAACCGCGAAATAATAAACTTATTAACACCTAAACCAGATTTAGTAATAGAAAAAAACACTCGTCCACATCATCACGCTTCTTTTTAATGCCTTCATCCACGGGGCTTGAAGAAGCAAGTATTCCATTACTTTCTATCTCTCCAGATCAAGAAATGAGAAATTATGCAGGCAAACAGAATGAGCCTGAACGAAGAAAGAGTTGCTGTCGATGTCATATAATGTAAGGCGCTCCCCTTTTGCCAGATCAGTACCGACTATAGTAATATCCATAGCTGGTCTCCGCTAATAATTGA
>JAFEDN010000480.1 GCA_018241585.1 Pseudomonadota bacterium
CCACAGCGCCTGCTTTTAACAATGCTGCCACGGCTTGATTCGCTCCGCCTTCAGCAGCTGTATGCAAAGCGGTATTGCCTTGATGATCGACCGCGCTCAAAGAAGCCGCTCGCCTCAACAATAAGGTGATCAGGTCCACACGATTAGTACCGGCCGCCAAATGCAGTGCCGTTTGACCTTTGGTATTAACCGCCGCCGGGCGAGCACCATGATCTAACAACCAAGCGACCGTGCTGAGCGATCCGGCAGTAACCGCGCGATGTAACGGTGTGTACCCTTCGGTGTCAACAGCTTCTCGAAGATCAGCAGGCAAGGTTTTAGCTTCGCCTGCCAACGCTGCTAAAATCTCAGGGTCGTTTCGTTCAGCAGCCAAATGGAGCGGTATTCTACCGTCGTTAAGCGTGCGATAGGGATTAGCTTTGGCTTTCAACAAAGCAGCTACCATGCCCGGATCCCCCCGGCGCACCGCAGCGTGTAACAGCGAATCATCCAGCCGTTTATCTTCCAAATTGGGGTCGGCTTTACATTCTAGCAATATCTTCAAACTGCGGACGCAGCCTTTGGTAACGGCTTGATAAATTCCGGTTTCCCCTTGGGCAGTTTTGGCGTGCGGGTCAGCACCTAAACGCAGCAAGCAGCGGACCTTGTCTTCATCTTCTTGGCCGATACACCAGGCCAAGGCTTCGTTGAGGGCACGCCTGTCAACATCCGGCGGCCAACCACCCGGCAATGGTTGGATTTGGGCTATCTGTTTGCCCATTCGGGTCATCAGTTTAATCAAGGTCTGGGCGTCTTGCTTTGTTAGCACAGCTTGATGAAAAGGCAATCGGCCTGCTCCATCGGCTTGTAGTAATCCTATTAATGCTAATCCGCGTTGCCGTTTTTCCAGTAGCTCAATAACCACATCCAACGCTTTAGGATGACCCACTGCGGCAAAATGTAGCGCGGTTTGACCACCCTGACTATCTTCTTTAAAGGGGTGGACCAGTAAACGCCGGTCCCGGCCGACCAGCTCTTTGATCTGTTTTGCGTCTCCGCTTTGACAGGCGATTTTTAGTTCGGCAACCCAACTCTGGGGCAGATACCATTCTTCAGAGTCTTTGAGCTCGATATTTTTGTCCACTAAAGCATTAATTTGTTTTTTGGCAAAGATATTCGGGGTAAGTTTTTGATCCTCCAGTGGCTTATTGGTCACCGGTGAAGTAGTGTTGCCTTTTTTAAACCATTGCTCAATGGCTTCGCGCTCATACAGTTGACCATCGCAAGTGGTTACCGGATCGCGAATGAGCGATTGGGTAACCGGACATAAAAAATCCTCATCAATCTCTAGCTTGGAAGGTTGAGGGTGAAAAATATTTTGTAAGGTTGACCAGGTTTTCTCATCTTTACTCACATCAGGCAAGGGATCAACTAAACCCAGTAAGGCAATTTCTTCAATAACCATTTCTGATGTTTTTACTTCCAACGGCGCTATCTTGATTTTAATCGGTTGTTTAGCTTCGGGAGACTCGGAAAGGTCGCTGGGCATAGGAGCGGGTTCTTTGGGGGATTGAAGCTGTTTCATATGACCATTCTCCTTATGATGATAGATTTTTTCCTAACTTGACTTTGTGTTATGACTTTAGATTGTGATCTGATTACTTAGTCAATGCAAGGAGAGGTACAAGTTAGAATTAGAAGTGGCTACTCTTGAATGCTTATCGCGCAAAAAACAAGATAAGCCAGAAGATATTTCATCCTTGTTAACTCACTGGTTTGATCGACTATTACCACCCGCTCCAACCGAACACCGCTTGAGTGAATGGGTAGAAAGCGGCTATGCATTACTATCTCCATCACCAAAAACCACTACCGCCACATCAACAACATCATCTTTTTTTCCAAGTATACTTGGTAGTTCTAATTAATCTAAAAACTCGGGCAAGGAACCACTAATTTCAAATTATCAAATTTTATGATGTTATTATAATTAGATTTTTAAGTTCAAAAATCTGTAGCGACCACCAATTATCAGGAATTTAAACGTGTTCCAGGGTTAAAAGTTGTGCAGCTAATCTAAGAACATAGAGCTGACTGATTCTTTATGATCGATACGGGAAATGGTTTCAGCAATTAACCGGCTTAAAGAAACTTGCCTAATTTTAGGGTTTTCTAAACATGCAGGTGTAAGGGGGATGGTGTCGCCCACTACCAACTCATCCAAAACCGAAGCGCTAATATTCGTTAAAGCATCACCAGAAAGTACAGGATGAGTACAATAAGCACGAACTGAGACAGCACCAGCTTCTTTTAAAGCGGTGGCGGCAGTGCACAAAGTGCCTGCGGTATCGACCAAATCATCGACTATAACACAATGCCTACCCGCTACATCGCCAATTACATTTAAAACTTGTGTTTGGTTTGGCGCCGGGCGGCGTTTATCAATAATTGCTAATTCAGTATCATTTAATTGTTTAGCAATCGCCCGGGCTCTGACTACTCCACCTACATCAGGCGAGACTACTGTTAACTTATTATGACTATTGGTGAGAAAATCTCCCTCCATCAGTTCGCGACTGGAATAGATATTGTCGACCGGCATGTAGAAAAATCCTTGAATTTGATCGGCATGCAAATCCACCGTAATAACTCTTGATATGCCTACGGAAGCCAACATATCAGCGACCACTTTAGCAGAAATCGGTACGCGCGAAGAACGCACTCTTCGATCTTGGCGGGAATATCCAAAATAAGGCGCCACTGCGATAATGCTGCTGGCTGAAGCTCGGCGAAAAGCATCCGCCATCAAACATAATTCCATCAAATTATCGTTCACCGGCGAGCAGGTGGATTGGAGAATAAAAATATCCCGGCCACGAACGTTTTCTAATATTTCAATTTGAATTTCACCATCCCTAAATCGACCGACATGGATACGGCCTAGCGGCTTATTGAGATGGGCGCAAACTTTTTTAGCTAAACCAGGGTTGGCGTTTCCTGTAAAAATTTTTAAATCCATGGATTCTCTTTTATGTATTATAACTGGGGCGCCAGGATTCGAACCTGGGAATGCCGGGATCAAAACCCGGTGCCTTACCGCTTGGCGACGCCCCAAGACCTGGTTTTAAGTTCAGGCATTTTCCTAGTTGACTAGACTATTGTCAAGTGGCTTGAGCAATTCACGCTCTGCAAGTGAATTTTACTGATCCTATTCAGAGTTTAGGCAAGCCAATACTCTTGCATGTAGGTATCAACTTTCGGCCTGGGCTGAAGTAAGCGCAAAGTCTTACTTCAGATGCAGCCTAAATTAAAGAGGAATGACTATTTTTTAGCAGCTTTAACCATTAGCACAGTAATGTGGTCTGGGTATTTCTGAACCGCTCCGGTAACCACATCCACTACCACCCCTAATGGGAAAATGATGTTGCCGATAGTCCAAGCATCAAAGGTGGGACCGGTTCCAACTGCATTTTGAACATAGCCTGGTGCTTTACATTGAGTATGCAGTGCACCCTGACCCTTACTTATTAAAATGCTGCCCGGATTGCCGTTGATGGCATAGGTATTGTTCTTACTATCTCTAATTACGCAATGGGCATTGGGTATTCTTTGGTTGGTTTTTTGATCCAAAGCTTGCACGTAAATAGTTTGGGTGGTGCCGGAAACCATAGAAGCGCACCCACCCATTAGAGCAGCAAGCGAGCCTACGGCCAGCAATTTAAGATTTGTATGGATTTTAATCATTGCATTCTCTCCTCAGTTGTTTTATAATCGCGTAAGAAAAACCGTTATATTTTGCCAGGTTTATTTGCAAATAGCAAATTAAATCTATTTTCAATTAAGAAAAAAAGTCCAAGAATCATCAACCTAACGAGGTAGAAATGAGAAAGCTGATTTTAGGCGCCGGCTTCCTTGCCGCAGCCATGACTTTAACCCCTGCTTTTGCCCGGTACGTGCCAAGAGTTGCTTATTATCCACAACCAGCACCGGCACAAAACAGCATTTATATCTCCGGCGACGTTGGCTACGGTGTATTAGCTACGCCTGATGTTAACCTGTTAGACCCTGATGGTTATTGGATTTATCAAGCCTCTCATTCCAACTCCACCATCAGCGCCGGAGGAGATATTGGTTATCGCAGAGCAGTTTCCCGTTCATTTTTAGTCGGCACCGAGTTCGGTTATGACTACAATGGTAGAGCCAAATATGATGAAGATTGGTTTCTGCCCGATTTTTGGGGGTCCGATTACACTTCTTATAAAGTGATTTCTCAAGATTTACACTTGTTATTGACTGGAACCATCATGATGCCTCATGGTTTCAATGTTTTTGGTAAAGCAGGCGTGGCTCGAGTCGATCAAACGCTGAGAATCACCAATCAAATGCCCTATGTTATGCCCTACGTTATGACAGAGAACCGGCTAGTGCAGTACAAACCCATGGCGGCGGCAGGAATCGGTTACCAATTCGGGGTTATCAATATTTATGGCCAGTACTCTCATATTTTTGGCACCAATGCCTCCAACTTCTCCGATTTTATTGATCCCGAAACCGGTAATTTTACCCAAGTAGTTAGTGTCGACACTTTTAAATTAGGCATGGCGCTTAACATCAGAGTTTAGTGATTAATTATCCATTGCTTAATCACTATTTTGGCTGAAATATCAGCATGGCGTAATTCGATCACTTCCGGCAAATCTACATTTTGTAAGGTGTGATAATTGGAATAACGCACCAGCCAACCGTTTTGCTTCAAACTAATTAAATGGCCGTACCGGTCATATTGGGTTCCTTGATTAGGGCCTGGAGCGGGTAATCCACGGGCCCAAAACCATAATGTTTGAACCGGCAGAGACCACCCTAAACTTTTTTGCATTAACTGCTCCGGCGTGGTTGCGGTAATAGCTTTTTCATTGCCCTTTTGCAAACTCACTCGATGGGGCCTGCCGGTAATGGTAACTTCCGCCAAATTTAAAGACGCCGCTAAGTTAATATCAAAAATATTAGGTCCTTGTTGCCGCCATTGATAGCGCATAATGGTGGGAGACTGCCGGGCAGATTGAACGCTAATAGCGCCGCTAGCGTTCCAAGAGTGGATTGCTGATTGTTGTGATTGCCTTTGGGCAACAGGTTGTTTTTGGTAAGAAATGGCTGGCTGTTGAGGTGGAGCAGACATATTGACACATCCGCCTATCAAAGCCCCTAATACTAGGATGACAGAAAATCGTTTCATGACTATAATACTCCCTGCTTAAGGTCTTCCATTGGAACAACATCATGCCCCTATTTAGCTGCGGAATCAACTACCGTACCGCGCCCATTGATATAAGAGAACGGCTGGCCTTCAACCATTCTCAAATTCAATCGACGTTGCGTGAAGTATGCCGCTTACCCGCAGTAAATGAAGCGGTACTCATTTCCACCTGCAACCGTACCGAAATCTACATGGTTGGGCCAGAACCAAAAAGTATAGTAACCTGGTTTCATCAGCAAGCTTCCAGTTCCGGAATAAATATTGAACCCCATATTTATTTACATCAGGAAAATGGAGCGGTAAAGCACTTATTGCGGGTTAGTAGTGGATTAGATTCCATGGTCTTAGGAGAACCCCAAATTTTAGGGCAGATAAAACAAGCCTACCAAACTGCTTGCGATGCAGGCGCAGTAAAACAGCAGCTACGCCACTTGTTTCCGGCGATCTTTGCAGCCAGTAAAGTGATCCGCAATGAAACTAAAATAGGCGCCAACCCAATCTCCATGGCTTATGCTGTGGTGCAAACTGCTAAAAGAATTTTTAGTCATTTACAGCACTGCTGCGTATTATTTATCGGGGCAGGAGAATTAATGGAATTAATGGTGACCCATCTACGTGCTCAAGGAGTACGGCAAATTATGGTCGCCAATCGCGATTATGATAAGGCCGTGCAATTGGCCGGGCAGCCTGAATTTGCTTTTCGAATCAGTGAAGTTCCTTTGTGTTTAGCTCAAGCGGATTTGGTCATAACCGGGACCAGCAGCCAACTGCCGATAATCGGTAAAGGCATGATCGAGCGCACCCTAAAATCTGGAAAAAGAAGGCCGATACTGATGATTGATTTAGCTGTTCCCAGAGATATTGAACCGGAAGTCAGTGAATTACCAGATGTTTATTTATATAACATTGACGACCTGCAAGCGATTTTAAACGCTAATCTAAAAAACCGGCACACAGCAGGGCAGCAAGCTGAAGAACTGGTAGAGTTACAGACCGCACATTATATGAAACAATTGCAAGTTAGTAACGTTGGCGAGATCATTGCTGAATTTAGGAACATAGCGGAGCAACATCGAGATCAAACATTACAAAAAGCTTTAGCTGAATTGCGTCAAGGCCGCGCAGCAGAACGGGTAATTGCAGAAATGGCCCATCAATTAACCAACAAAATTCTGCATTCCCCAACCATGCGTTTGAGACAATTGGCTTATAACCAACAAACAGACGCTGTGCTTTTTGCTAAAAAATGGTTATCTGAAACTGAAATAAATGAAGAAGTCTTTTGCGAAGAGTGGAAAAGCTGATGAAAGAATCTTTAATCAAAAAATTAACCGTAGTTAATCAAAGATACGCTGAAATCAGTCAGCTACTGACTGAACCTGCCATCATAAAAGAACAGGAACGTTTTCGGGAATTGAGTAAGGAATACTCTCAATTAGAACCGGTAGTGAAGTGCTTTCGAGATTATCAACACAACCAAGCGGCGTTTATCTCTGCTCAAGAACTATTAAAAGACCCCGAAATGAAAGAGATAGCCGAAGAAGAAATCCAATCTTTAGCCGATCAAAAACAAAATCTGGAAGAACAATTGAAAACGTTGCTGATTCCTCATGATCCAAACGACGAACATAATGTTTTTTTAGAAGTTCGAGCCGGTACTGGCGGTAATGAAGCCGCATTATTTGCAGGGGATTTATTCCGAATGTACAGTCGTTTTGCAGAAAATATGGGATGGCGGGTTGCTATTATTTCCGAACATGTCGGTGAACAAGGCGGTTTTAAAGAAATTATTGCCCGAATAGAAGGTCATGGCGTTTACTCACAACTGAAATTTGAATCAGGCACACATCGAGTGCAGAGAGTTCCCGCAACTGAAGCCCAAGGCCGAATTCATACTTCTGCATGCACAGTGGCAATCATGCCTGAAGCAGAAGAACTAGAAAGCGTCAAAATCAATCTGGCAGAATGCCGTATTGACACTTACCGTGCTTCCGGGGCTGGAGGCCAGCACGTTAATAAAACTGACTCAGCGGTACGTATTACCCATCTTCCCACTGGTATAGTCGTAGAATGCCAAGATGAACGTTCGCAGCATAAAAATAAGGCGCGGGCGCTTTCGTTACTGCAATCCAGAATTATGGCGGCGCAACAAGCTGAGCGCGCACAAAAAGAAGCAGCCACTCGAAAGAGCTTAGTTGGCAGCGGCGATCGTTCCGAAAGAATTCGTACCTATAATTTCCCGCAAGGCCGGCTCACCGACCATCGCATCGGTTTAACTTTATACTCTTTAGACCGAATTATGGAAGGCGAACTTAAACCAGTGATTAATCCATTGATCAATGAACTCCAAGCAGAACAATTAGCTCGATTAGATGAAGAATAACCCAAAATTTAATTCCTTACCCGATGAGGGATCGCAAGGGAGTGGAGAGCGGAGCGCCCTTTCCCTTCATTCAACAGTTCCGGCTGTGCCGGAACTGTTGATCGGAACCAGAAAGCAATTCCGCTCCGCAGAATTGCGCGGAGCGAATTGCTTTGAATAATAAACAAGCCATTGAATGGCTTTGCAAGCAATTCGCCTCTATTTCAGATTCAGCACGATTAGATGCAGAAATTTTGATGGCGCATGTTTTGCAGCGCCCCAGGTCTTGGCTGCGAGCGCATGATGACCAAGCGCTGACCCAGAATCAATGGCTGCAACTCGGCCTTTACTCCGAAAGACGAATTAAAGGTGAACCAATTGCCTATATTTTAGGTTCAAAAGAATTTTGGAGTTTGGAATTGAACGTTTCTCCGGCGGTGTTAATCCCACGACCCGAAACTGAACTATTAGTAGAATGGGTTTTGGATCGTTTTCCAAAAAATACCGTTCTTAAAGTTTTAGATTTAGGGACCGGCTCAGGGACAATTGCTATTGCTTTAGCAAAAGAACGATGCCAATGGACCATAGATGCTACCGATCAGTCCTTAATGGCTTTAGATTTAGCTAAGAAAAATTCTCAGACACATAGGTTAACCAACATTAATTTTTATCATGGTGATTGGTACCAACCGCTTGCAGGCAAAAAATATGATGTGATCGTCAGCAACCCGCCATACCTCGCCAACCAAGACCCTCATTTAAAACAGTTAACTTTTGAACCTTATGAAGCTTTAGTAGCTGGCGAGCAAGGTTTTGAGGATTTACAAATCATTATTGAAAAGGCTCAAAATCATCTTTTGCCTTCTGGATACTTAGTTTTAGAACACGGATATGATCAAAGTCAAAAAGTTATCAGCTTTCTAGAACAAAAAAATTTGATTAACATCCAAGTGCATCAGGATTACAGCGGTCATCCGCGCTTTGCGACAGCGCAACTACCGTCATCCTGCTGAAAAAGAAGAACCACAGCCGCAGGTTGTTTTGGCGTTAGGATTTGAGATCACAAATTGGGCGCCGCTGGCGTCTTCACGGTAATCAATTTTGGCGCCTTGTAAATATTGATAGCTGGCTGAGTCGATTAAAAGCTTAACCGATCCCCCTTCGGAGCCGCCATCTTCACCGCCCTCACCTTGTTCTTCATCCACTAAATTTTTTTCAATGATAAAATCATCTTCATTGATTGTTTCATCAAAGGTAAAGCCATACTGAAAACCGGAGCAGCCGCCGCCAGTAATGTAAATACGCAAGTTCAGAAGAAGATTACCTTCCTCCTCAATCAAACTTTTAACTTTTTTAGCTGCTGCTAAAGTGAATATTATGGGAGCGATAGATTCAGTTTCTGTATTCATAGCTAATATTGTAACATTTTTTATTCATTGTTCAACTACTATGCGGTAGCTGATTTTTTGCAATTTTTTTTAGTTTGGGATTCCAAACTAATATGTAATTTGGAATTAGCTGCATGAGCAATTCTGGTTAATAAGTCCAGTGAAGGAATTCTGCTATCTTTTCCACTTTCAATTCTTGCTATTACTGGTTGAGTCGTTCCAGCTTTTTTTGCTAATTCCACCTGACTTAGATCGCATGATTTTCTAATTTCAATAATCATTCTTGCAATTTCATGAATTATCTTTTGCCTTTCATATTCTTTGGCAAATTCTGAATCTCTTTTTATTTCATCATCAATAAAATTTTTAAGCGTATATTTTTTCATTTTTGAGAACCTCTTCCATTCTTTTTTCGGCTATCACTAGCTCATTCAATGGAGCTTTGTGAGATTTCTTTTTATAGCCATGTAATAATACCAGCTTATCCCGGATATTTCACCGTTAAATTAATTTTTCAGAAAAATTTTTGAGCAAGCAAAAAGAGAGCATTTCAGATAGAAAAGATTTATTTTTTGAACAAAGAGGCTGATTTTGGGCGCAATTCCCCCCCCCCCCATTCTTTGCTTGTGCCGGGGACAGCACGCTATCGCTCTATCCTGCACATAATTTAGCGGCTAATTGCGAAAATAAATTTTGATATGGAAAGCTGCTCGAAAGCAGAAAACGAATACGACGCGTATTACGAATAATCACCGCGCCAATTTTAAATAATTTTAAACGTATCGTACCGCATTGTGCCTGTGATAATTCAGTTCCCAATAAACCAATACGGCGAATGGCTGAACTAAAATATAAGCAGCACTCGAAAGCAATAATCGAAATTGATTCGCCCACCAGTCATGGCAACGGGTTCTATCCGCAAATAAATCCCATTGTTGTTCTTTAATGCGATTTTCCATTTCACCCCGAGCACAATAAATCTCATCGTAAAGCCATTGGGCTTCACCAGAAAGATTAGTGACGATAAATCGAGGATTGGCTCCTTTTAGCGTATGTTCTGCTTTAACCACGATACGGCGAGCGGTTTTCCAGGTCTTAGCCGCATAATAAAATTCAGAAAATAAGCGCTGTTTTTCTTGTGTCATTTGATAATTTTGTTCAGCCTGTTTCTGTAAAGATTCTGCAGCTTCGAGTAGTCGTTCATTTTTAGCCATTCCAACGATATATCCCACCTCATGGTTATCGCACCACTGCAACATCTTCGGGCGACAAAATCCGCTATCACCTCGAAAAATAATGTTGACTGTCGGCCACACTTGCCGCAATCTTTTAACCAATAACGATAAAATCGCCCAGGCGTGCTTGGCCCCATCTTGATTACCGGGGCGTAAATAACTTACTAACAGGTGTTGACCACAGAAAACATATAAGGGCAAAAAACAATATTTCTCATAATAACCGTGAAAAAATCGCTTTTCTTGATGGCCATGGACAGGATCATCTGTGGGATCAAAATCTAAAATTAATTCCTGCGGCGTTTCATCCAATGATTGGATAAACTGCTCGATAAAAACTCGATGGATATCCCAGGCTATTCGACGAGCGCTGCGATTTTCCAGTCGGCATAAAGTCGAAGGGCTTGCTAGAGCTTCAGCGCAGTTTACAGCCGTTTGGAAAGCGGGATCATGACGCAATCGATCATGATCATTCAGATCTTCGTAGCCTAGGGCAATACCATAAATTCTTTGCTTCAATAAAGCTAATTGTTCATGGATAATCAGTGAGGGTTCCCGGGGATCGGGTATGACATCACAGAGCTGTTGGGTCAATTTTAATTGCCGATCAATTTCTCTTAGCAGTAATACGCCACCATCACTGCTGACGTCGCCCCCTGAAAATTCAGCTTCAATTTGACGTCGATTTAATGATGGAAATTTAATGGGGTCTTCGGTACAATTTGTCACAGCGAAAGTCTCCTTTTTTCCCTTAATTATTCGTCTTTAACAAACTGAATTATTAGGAAAATGTTAGGCTTTCGCTACTCCTTTTTCAATCCTATGATGAAATATCCGGGTTATCGCTATTTAGCATGACGTAAAATATTCTTAATCCAACTCCGTGGCTGCTGATTTTTATTTCCCATAATTTATTGCGAATATGTCTAAATTCGACTAATAATGCCTCAAAACCTGAAATTTCAATGCCTCGAATACATTCGACTACCCTTGCTCTATCCTTTGGGGTCAAATCTCGCAAAAATTTTCCAACAGGATCAGCACCATTCATACTTTTATAAAAAACGACTTCCATAAATATATCCAAAAGAATATAAAAAATCAACACTATTTTTAGATACAATCATAAATGAAAAGAAAATTTTTTATCCTAGTAAAAATGCTGGTGCTAATATAAAATTCTTCGAAAAAAGTAATTTTCGTGACAAACCTTAAAGGAATACTATGCGTTGGATTTTGGCCTTTCATATTATTTTTATGGTCGCTTGGTTCGCCGGATTATTTTATTTGCCTCGTTTGTTTATGTATCACACTTTAAGTGTCGACTCGATCAGTATCAACCGTTTTAAAATCATGGAACGGAAACTTTTTTACATGATTATGACACCTGCAGGAATCTTAACTACACTTTTTGGCGTTTGGCTGATGGTATTGGGATGGGCCGGGTATCAAAGTCAAGGTTGGCTGCATTTAAAGCTGGTCCTAGTGTTATTGTTGTGGATTTACCATGGCTATTGCGGATATTTATTAAAACTGTTTCGAAAAAATAACAATCAAAAAACGGCGCACTTTTACCGCTGGTTTAACGAAATCCCCACTTTACTATTGATCGTCATTGTGATCTTAGCGGTGGTAAAACCTTTTTAAGTTAAATTGCAATCATTTGAAAATCTTCTTTCATGGCTTTGCAATCTGGGCATAACCAATCTTCGGGGACGTCTTCCCAACGAGTCCCCGGCAAGATACCATCCTCAGGCCAGCCCTTAGCCTCATCGTAAATAAAACCGCATAGCAAACATAAATATTTTTTATATGGCATAATAAGCACTCCGCATTTAGAAAGAGCTAGTGGCCCGCTAGATAATAATAGGAGTCTCGAAAAATGCCAACACTTTCTGCTATTTCTTTGCACAATTCCGAGAAATTGTTTCAGTTAGCCCAGCAATACATCCCCGGGGGAGTTAATTCACCTGTTAGAGCATTTTCTGCAGTGGGTTCTAACCCTCCCTTTATTCAATCTGCAAAAGGAGCCTATTTAACCGATATTGATGGAAATCGTTATATAGATTATGTCGGTTCTTGGGGGCCAATGATTTTAGGGCATGCTCACCCCGCAATCATCTCCGCCGTAAAAGCCGCATGCGAACAAGGGTTAAGTTACGGAGCTCCCTGTCCGATGGAATTAGAACTGGCGAAAGAAATTTGCCAACGAATGCCCAATATTGAGCAAGTGCGCATGGTGAATTCTGGAACCGAAGCAGCCATGTCGGCGATCCGTTTGGCCAGAGCATACACGGGCCGCCACAAAATCATTAAATTTGAAGGATGTTATCACGGGCATGCCGATAGTCTGTTAGTCAAAGCCGGCTCCGGAGCACTGACTTTCGGAGTTCCTAGTTCACCCGGAGTGCCGCCTGCTGTTGTCTCTGAAACCTTAACTGCTCGTTTTAACGATTTAGACTCAGTCAGCGCTTTATTTGAGCGCTGGGGAGATCAAATAGCAGCCATCATTGTTGAGCCAATTCCAGGCAATATGAATATGGTTATGCCACTGCCAGAATTTTTATCGGGTTTGCGGGAACAATGTACTCAATATGACAGCTTGTTAATATTTGACGAAGTGATCACTGGTTTCAGAGTGGGACCCCAAGGAGCTCAAGGTTTATATGGAATTGTTCCTGATCTAACTATTTTGGGTAAAATTATCGGAGGCGGTATGCCGGTTGGGGCTTTTGGAGGAAGGCGCGATATCATGTCTTCGCTCGCACCCCAGGGTCCGGTGTACCAAGCCGGTACTTTGTCCGGTAACCCAATTGCTATGACCGCAGGTATAACTACCTTAAGGCAATTAACGGACGATCATTACCAAAAATTATCTCGATTATCTCATTCACTGATGCAAGGAATAAAAGAGCTGGCCGATTCTGCCGGTATCCCGGTAGCCACCACTTCTTGTGGGGGATTATTTGGAATTTTCTTCAGCCAAGAACCGGTTATTCATTATTTTGAGCAGGTGAAAGCCTGTGATATTAACCGCTTTAAAATATTTTTTAATGAGCTGTTGAATCGAGGCATCTATTTAGCCCCATCCGCTTTCGAAGCCGGATTTATGTCTTTAGCCCACACTGAACATGAAATTCAGCAGACACTAACCCAAGTTGAGCAGGCATTAGCTAATTTATAGCAATTTTTATTAACAAGAGCAACACAAGGTTTGCTGTCTATGTTTATATAATATATACTTCAAGTATATACTTATGCAAGGTGGGGGTTGGTATGCAAACAACTAAAGTTTTTAAATCCGGTAATTCTCAAGCGGTGAGATTACCTAAGGAATTTCAAATTCACAGTGAGACTGTAGAAATTTTTAGGCGAAACGGAGATATTATTATCCGCGAAATACCGAAAACATTAGAAAAAGCTTTTAATTTATTAACGCACTTTCCAGAAGATTTTTTTGCAGAAGGCAGGAAAGACCCATCTCCACAAGACAGAGATTTTTAATTTATGTCGTTGCGTTATTTATTAGATACTAATATTTGCATTTATATAGCCAAGCAAAAACCGATGAGTGTTTTAAATAAATTTAAGCAAATAGCGATCGGAGACATAGGAATGTCTGTTATTACTTACGGCGAGTTAGCTTATGGTGCTAAAAAAAGCCATCATCCCAAAAAAGCTTTAGAAGTGTTGGAAGACTTGGTCAGCTTAATTCCCTCTTTACCGCTGCCAATACAGGCAGCTAAATGTTACAGCGATATTCGCGGTGAATCAGAAAAGAGAGGCAAGCCTATAAGTAACAATGATCTTTGGATTGCCGCACATGCACTGACTTTGGATTTAACAATTGTCACTAATAATATGAAAGAATTTACCAGAATAGCTCATCTTAAATTAGAGAATTGGGTTAATGAAGAGTAAGTTAACTGCCAGATTTGGCGGGTATTATTTTCGCTATGCTAGGCATAAGCCGTTAATTTTTTGACTCGGGACACCCTGGTCCTCTCAATGCTCTGCTGCTTTGATCTGTCCAATTACTTAAAAATGAAGGGAAAGGTCGCTCCGCTGTTCTCTTCCTTGTGATCCTCATCAGGACGCCTGTCGCTACAAATTGAGAAAAAATATATTTTCGGTTAAAATATGTTTTCCAAATAAAGAGGCGCACTCATGTTTTTCAATACTAAACCAGCACTATCAGCCATTGTCTTCAGCAGCGTCATTTCTTTTACTTCTTTGCCGGCTTTTGCGGATAATTTAATTGAAGTTTATCATCAGGCGGTGGCTAATGACGCCATTTTCAAACAAGCTCAAGCAGATTGGTTAGCTGCTCAACAGGATATACCCATTGCCCGCTCCTACTTATTACCTAATATTTCCTTGGCCGCCGGCGCTTTTGAAAATTACCAAAATTTTACTACAGACGCCTCTTTCACTCATAATGGCAGCTACGCCAGCACCAGTGTCAATTTGACTATTCTGCAACCTATTTTTAATTGGAAAGTGTGGGCTAGTTTACGAAGTGCACGTGCAGGCGTTAAAGCCGCTACAGCTAACTATTATTATGCGCAACAAGATTTAATTACTCGCACGGTCCAAGCCTATTTAAATGTTTTACAGGCAGACGATATTTTGCGCTTAACCCGTGCCAATAAAGCTGCTTTGGCAGAAGAATACGATACCGCCAAACGAAAATATGATGTCGGTCTGGCTAGAATTACCGACGTTTATGACGCTCAAGCACAATATGATCAAGCCAGAGCTAAAGAAATTGCTCAAGTGAACACCCTGCAAGTATCCATTGAAGCCTTACATCAAATTACCGGTCAATATTATCATTATTTGGATGGGCTATCAGATAAGGGAATCCCTTTAAGTGCGCCGCAACCTAACGATATTGAGATTTGGGCTCAAACCGCATCCAAACAAAATTACCAATTACAGGCTCAATACTACAGCACAATTGCTGCTAAGGAGCAGGTTCAAGTAGAGGCAGCAAATTTTTATCCCTCCTTCGGCATTCAAGGCAGCTTTTCCGATCAACGTCAGTTTGATAGAACTTTGACTTTGACCGACCCTCCGCATAATGAAAATTTAGTACAGCAGCTCAGCGCCATCGGACTTGGGGTTAATTGGGATATCTTCCAAGGGGGCAACGTGGTAGCCAGCACTCGCCAAGCACGTTATCAATATGCCAGCTCCAGCGCTAAAGAACAAACCGTGAGTCAGCAGGTAGTTGCTGGCGCTCGCAAAGCGTTCTTAGGTGTTAATTCTTACAATGCCCAAATTAGAGCGGATCAATTATCCGTTAAATCGGCACAAAGCGCCTTAGAATCATCTCGCGCAGGTTATAATGTCGGTTACCGTACGTTGACAGATGTCTTAAATGACACCACCTTGCTTTATCAAAGTGAACAAGCTTTAGCAGTTGATCAATACGCTTATATAAATAATTTTGTCGCTTTAAAAGAGCTGGCGGGAACCTTAGGGCCGGCGGATGTGGTCAAGCTAAATTCATGGTTAACCAAACCGATCAACTTAGAAGCCGATGAAAAAATCACCACTGATGGGAACACCAAAGAACCCAGACAACCTACTACCTCTACCGCCGAGACAACTCTTCCCAATACAAAATAAGTAAAAGATGAGCTTGTTGGGGGATTGCGATTACTATACTTGTAAAATGAATCGTTTTTAAAGATAATACGCGAGCTTGTTAGAATAGTTTGATAGAATGAAATCATTAGGAATTGTTTCGATAAGGAGTCCCACCCGATGAATAGGTCTCAAAACTCTGACTCATCCACCACCCAAACCACTTTATCGTCTAATTTTTTACAGGATAGTTCATTGCTCACTCACTTACCTGAGCAGCAACAGAGCGGGGATGACAAATTAGGCGATCATCCTTCCGGGGAATCCACCCCGAAAAAGGAACTGGTTTCAGTAAGCGCTTCCGGTGGGCAGATGACCCTAGATTTTTCTATCCACTTTAAAGATTTAACCATCGGGAAGCTCTTGGGACAGGGCGGTTATGGCAAAGTCTATGCTGGTGAATGGCAGTTTAATACTGTTGCGATTAAACAATATGCCGCTCAGGACTTCAGTGAACAGGCTCAAAATGAAATTCTCAAAGAAGCTAAGGTAATGGCTACTGCCAGCACGCAATCTGATTATTTAGTGCGATTGCGAGGCATAGTATTAGAAAAGCCTTACTATTCGTTAGTGATGGAATATATGCCAGGCGGAGATTTATTTCATTTGCTTAAAAGCAGTCAAGAACTCACCTGGACGATGCGCTATCGAATCAGTCTGGATATGACTATTGGTTTACACCATTTACATCAACGAAATATTCTGCATCGGGATTTAAAAAGTCTCAATGTGCTTTTGGATATGAACTTCCGCGCTAAATTAGCAGACTTTGGCCTATCCAGTCTAAAAACCAGTTCGGCCAGCACTACAGCAGGTGAGTTTAAAGGAACGCTTTTATGGTCTGCCCCGGAACTGTTTAAGCGCGGGGCTAAAGCGACGGCAGCTTCCGATCTATATGCTTTAGCCATGGTGTTTTGGGAACTGATTACTCGAAAGATACCCTTTGCCGATGCACCTAGCCCATCAATTGCTATCGACTGGGTCAAATCGGGCGAACAAGAAAATATCCCGGAAGGCACGCCGGAACAATATAAAACAATTATATTGGATTGTTGGAATAAAACATCAGAAAAACGTCCCAGCGCATGGGTTGTGGCCAAACGATTAGATATGTTATTGCAGGGACAGCATCAGAAACCTTCAATTCAATTCAGTAGTTCATCATCAGGGAGTAGTACTTCATCCTCCACCATCGAGGCTTTATTCGAAGGCAAATCGTTAGTTACCTTTTCAAACCCTTCGTCGCCTCCTGCTGTCATTTCTGAATCGCCACCCTCACCCAAGCCGGTGGATGATGAGAAGCACAACCAACCAATCCCTGCTTCAAAAAATTCTCAAATTTTTATGCCTACACCAATAACCCACTCTACTAAAGTCAGTAAGGATCAATTAAAAGTACAAGATGCATTAGTAAAGGCCTGTGAATCAGGTGATTTAAAAGCAGTACAGGCTTTGTTTAAACCAACTTGGTTTAGGAAAATTATTGCTAAACCGGATATAGCAAATAATAAAGGTGTACATCCATTAGGCGCAGCTGTATGGGGTATGAATAAAGAAATAATAGAAGAATTAATTAAACAGGCAGCAGGCATTGCTCCTCTAACTTGGAAAGAATGTGAAGAGCATAACTATAAACATTATAAAAATGTTTTTACGATTCAGTCATTTGAGCCAAAAGATTGGCAACAATGGCACGATTTAATTAAAAAGCTAGATCACTCTCCTTTTCTACAATCTATTCATTTAAAAGAGCTTAAATATGCATGGACTCATATAGGTCAATTATCTGATGGTACTAAAGCTACTTGGAAAGGGCTGAAAATTATCATTAATAGACGTATAAAAAAAGATGATATAATCGGATTTACTGAAAGTGCTTGGATAGCCTTTAGAGAGACAAATCACCGATATGCCGCGCTTAAGTACCCTATTTCACAACGTATACTGCAAGCAACTAATAAGTCGGCACAGGTGACATTAACCGGCTCTACCCCAGTTGCAGGGATATCCTAATTTAACAATTTACCGCGTGGCCAAGCGACGAGAGGCGTCTAAACAAACATTTACCAAAATAACAGTGGCTCCATTCTTTTCTTTTAGATCAACTCAATTACCATAAGTTTGAGACTAGTAATTTCAAATATTAAAAATATTGTTCAAGGCCTTTTTGCCAGGGCAATATTAAAACATTATCGATCTTTTTAGCATATTTTTCATTGCAAAAAACTACCGCTTCTGAATTTGGAATATCTGCAGATAAGGTAATGAACGGTCTGATTTCTTCACGATTGATCTGGGTAGAACTTTTAATTTCGATACAGAGTAGGGGTTTCCCTGGACGCTCAACGATCAAATCAATTTCAGCATCGTTAACTGTTCGTAAGTAAGAGAAGCGATATTCACGGCGATGATATTCAGCCAAACGTCTACATTCTAATATAATAAAATGCTCAAACGCATTGCCATAATCATTAGTTCTTGGAACAAGCGGTATGCTGGTTGTACGAGTAAGTGCGCGCACTACACCCGTATCAAAAAAATAAAATTTAGGTCTATTGCTAAATCGTTTCCGGAATGAATTATGGAATGATTCTAGGAAAAATCCAATCAATGTATCTTCTAAAATTGAAAAATAGCTACTAATGGTTTTATCAGTAACACCAACATCACGGGCGATATTGCTAAAATTAATAATTTTTCCATTGCATTGTGCGGCGACCTCCAAAAAACGTCTGAATGGATCGAGTTGACGAATCACATGCTCATTCCAAATTTCTTCTTTCAAATAAGTATGGGCATAAGCGTGTAAAAATTCTTGTCTATCATGATTGTCATTGCAATTTAATATTTGGGGCAATGTACCCCATTGCAATGCAGTATCCAAATTAAATTGGATACCTAATTCCAAAGAAGTAAAGGGAAACAAATGATAGACAAAAGCTCTGCCCGCTAACAAATTCGCCCCGCCTTTTTTTAATTTACGAGCACTTGAACCGCTCATGATGAAATAGCAATGAGTTTTTCTCATCAATTGCTGTACAATATCCAGTAGCCGGGGTATTTTTTGAATTTCATCAATAATTACATGAGTTGTGGTTTCTGGTAACGCTGCAACAATTTGAACTAGTTCATTAGGATTACGGGCAAATCTATCTTCCTCAGCACTATCAAGCAAATCAATGATCAGACTAGATTCAGCAGGAAAATTGTGCTCGAGCAATGTGCTCTTACCAGTATTACGAGGACCAAATAGGAAAAAATGATTATTTTTCGGTAACTTAAGCAACCTATGCAGCAATTTCATATTGAAACTCCGAAAATGTCAGTATTTTTCGGATCATACTACGAAAAATTCTCTCTGGTAAATAGCCGACTAAGTAATTAATTGCAATGTCTGAGATTGATCCTGCTCGCGAGGTTTCAATTCCTCGGCTAACAGCATATACATGGCTGGTACTACGAATAAAGTAAATAGCGTTCCAATAGCAATGCCCGTAGCGATGACCAGTCCAATGTTGTAACGGCTGACGGCTCCTGCTCCGGTCGCTAAAATTAACGGAATAACGCCTAACACCATGGCTGCGGTGGTCATTAAGATCGGACGCAGACGAATCCCGGCAGCAATTTCAATAGCTTCGCGCTTGGATTTACCAGCCAACTGGGTATCATTAGCAAATTGAACTATTAAAATTCCATGCTTGCTGATTAAACCAATCAAGGTCACTAACCCCACTTCCGAATAAATATTTAAACTAGCGCCGCCTATACCTAAACTGATAAAAATCATCGCTCCGCAAATTGACATCGGTACACTAATTAAAATGATCAAAGGGTCGCGAAAACTTTCAAATAAAGCCGCCAAAGCTAAATAAATCACGATCAACGCAAAGAAAAAAGTGACGATCAGGGCACTACTTTCTTGAATATATTGCCGCGATTGCGAAGCATAATTAACGAAATAATCGGGAGTGATAATCCTTGTGGCGATTTGATTCAGTGTTTGTAAAGCTTGTGCTTGAGTAACCCCAGGCGCCATCACTGCTGAGATGGTTGCAGAATTTAATTGTTGAAAATGATTAATGGTTTCAGGCACAACACTGCTATGAAATTTAACTACGGTAGACAAAGGAACCATTGAACCCGAACTGGTTCGAATATAATAATTTAGTAATTGTTGGAAATTGAGCCGATCCATACGCGAAGTTTGCGGAATCACTTGATAAGATCGGCCATCCAAGCTGAAGTAATTGATATAATTTTCACTCAAGCTGGAGGTTAAAACATCGCCCACGTCCTGCATAGTTAAGCCCATTTGTGAAATTTTATCCCGGTCTAAATCAATGGTAACTTGCTGCTTATCAATCTTTAGATCACTATCTAAATACAAAAATTGCCCTGTTTTATAAGCTTCTTGAATAATACTTAGCGCTACATCGTTTATCGCCAGAAAAGGATTCGCAGATTGAATGACAAACTGCACCGGCAATCCCTGACCACCACCCGGCAAAGGCGGCAATTCAAAAGCTGCTCCCTTAACACCTGATATCTCATTTAATTGTTGTTGTGCATACGGAACCATCGACATTTCTGTTTTTCGACGTTGATCCCAAGTCTTTAACACACCACCAACAATACTTGAATTAAAACCATTGTTGCCAAAGATTTCAAATGTATGAGCAACTTCCGGCCAGGCCAGAAAATTTTTGGCCATGGGTTTGGAATATAAAATTGTCTGCGATAAAGAGGCATTAGGCGCTGTAGTCATTTGGGTAATGATCACTCCCTGATCTTCCATCGGAGCTAATTCCTTTTTGGATGTGGCATATAAAAAATAAATTGAAATTAAAATTAACGAAGCAAAAACCAGGGTAACCGGCAAGTAATCAAGAGAGCGATGTAATCGGCGGGTATACCCTTTCCGTAAATGATCAAAGGTGTTATCTAAAAATAACATAAACCTATTTTTATGATCATTGATTTTAGGTTTGAGCATTTTTGAAGACATCATCGGTGATAATGTTAGAGCGATAATTGCTGAGATGGTAACAGCACCTGCTAAAGTAAAAGCGAATTCGGTAAACAAAGCACCGGTTAAGCCACCCATGAAGCCAATAGGCAAATACACGGCAATTAAAATAACCGTAATGGCCAAAATTGGATTAGCTAATTCTCGAGCGCCAATAATGGCTGCATCAATAGGCTTCAGACCTTGTTCAATATGCCGTTCCACATTCTCCACTACAATAATGGCGTCATCGACTACTAAACCAATCGCTAAAACTAATGCTAATAACGTTAATAAATTAATAGAGTAATGGAACATAAACATGACGAAAAAAGCGCCAATTAACGATAATGGAATGGTTACTGAAGGAATAATTACGGATCGAACCGATCCTAAAAATAAAAAAATGACCACGGTCACTATGATTAAAGCTTCAATGATCGATTTAATCACCTCTTCGATAGATGCATGGACATACTCAGTTGCGTCATAAACTATATTGCTGCGCAATCCCTGCGGTAATTGCGCTAATATTGAGGGATATATTTGACGAATATTTTTCATCACTGTCAGTAAGTTGGCTTTTGGCGCCACTTGTATGCCGATATAAACAGCATCTTTATTATCAAAACTAACTGAAGAATTATAATTCTGTGCTCCTAAAGTCACTGTAGCTACATCTTTAATCCGAACGATGGCATTACTGTTATTTGCTTTAACTATTAAATTTTCAAATTGTTTAACGGTATGTAAACCGGTAGTAGCAGTTAGATTGATGGTGATCATGTTACCATCGGTACGGCCTGATGCAGAAATAAAATCGTTAGCCGCCAGCACCTTGGCGATATCAGCAGCAGTAACCCCTAACGCCGACATTTTCAAAGGATTTAACCAAATACGCATAGCAATAAGCTGCTGACCTAAAATTTCTGCTTTTTGAACACCATTAACAGCTTGTAATCTAGGCTGAACCACTCTAACTAAATAATCAGTAATTTGATTATTGGCCAGCTCGCCGCTATAAAAAGCGATATACATAGAATCTACTGTTTCGCTAATCGAAATTCCTAACGTCGGTTGCTGCGACGCAGGCGGTAATTGATTAATCACCGCATTCACTTTGCTGTTAATGTCGCTCAATGCTGCATTAGAATCATAATTCAATAATAAATTAACTGTAATAATGCTAGTATTTTGGGTACTGATCGAAGTCATGTAGTCGATCCCATTTGCTTGAGCGATGGAAGTTTCCAACGGAGTGGTAATAAAACCAGCCATTATTTCAGGATCGGCGCCAATATAATAAGTGGTTACGGTAATAATCGCGTTTTCTGTAAAAGGAAATTGCCGTATCGGTAATAAACCGACCGAACGAATTCCGAGCACTAATATCAACAAACTGATCACCGTTGCTAAAACAGGTCTGCGAACAAAAATATCAGTGATCTTCATTCATGATCCTTACAACTGCTCGTTGCGAACTTGAGGATTGGGATTACTGCTGGGAGTAATTTGGTTGTTAATGACCACTTGGCTGCCGTTTTTTAATTTCATCTGGCCGCTGGTGACTACCCAATCACCCTGTTTTACTCCTGAAATGACTTGTATTTGATCGCCGCGAGTTTCACCTACTTGAACAAATGATTGGTTAACGGTAAGAATTGAACGGCCTTTTAGGTCTTTTTTGCCTGTATCGCGGACAATGTAAACGATTTGCCCATACGGATTAAAACTGATTGCCGCAGTTGGCAAAGTTAAATATTTTTGCGGTGAACCTACGGTCAAAATGACATCCACAAACATGCCTGGTAACAATAATTTTTTTGGATTGGGCACAGTGGCTTGAATAGAAACATTTCGAGTATTGTTATCAATTTCCGGCTCAATGGTAGAAATTTTCCCAGTCACGGTTTGTTTAGGAAAAACGTTGCTGGCCATATTGATGGTTTGACCCACTTTAACAACAGGCAAATACTGCTGAGGTAAAGTAAATTCTGCATATATAGGGTCTAAGGCTTGGATACTGACGATTTTAGTTCCTGCCGGCAAGTAATCTCCAGGATTCACTGTTGAAATTCCCAACCGGCCGTCAAAAGGAGCGCGGATGCGTTTTTTAGCGATTATGGTATTCTCTTGCTCAACTTGTGCTAAATAGACTTGCCATTGAGCGTAATCAGTTTCTACTTGTTGTTGGCTGATGGCATGCACCGCAAATTGTGCAAGGTCTCTTTTATAGATAGACTGATATAAGTTGGCTTGCGCTTGGTATTGATGGAGAGTAGCCACTTCCGTATCGATATTTAATTCGATCATCAAAGCATTTTTTTGAATAATGTCACCATCCTTAAAATCTACCTTTCTGACTAATCCATCTAATTCGTTAGTGACAAAAGTTCCCAATACCGCAGAAAAACTACCGGTAGCTCTTAATTGCTGCTGCCATGGCTGATAGCCGGCAACCGTTGCAGACACTGTAATGGCAGTTGGTTGATTAGCTTTTATCGCTTTAGCCATCATGGACATTGACCAGAACTTGAAAATGAAAATCGCGCCAAACAAAATCACCACTGCGATAATCATGATCAACATCCGTTTAGTTAAGCCTTTAGCCACAAGATTTCCTATTGGGGAAAGTATTTATCATATATTGCTCCATGATTAATTCCAGGTGGCACTACCACTTGCCACCAACCACCTCCGAGCGCTTGGAATAAAGCCGCGGTATCGGCATAGCGAGCGGCTTGTGCTTTGACACGAGCAATACTGGTTTGCTGGTATTGTAATTGAGCATTCAACAAGTTCAAATAATTTGTGGCTCCTAAGTGGTACTGTTTGCCAGTTAAAATGTATGAACCCCGGGCCGAGTTTTCAGCTGCAGCCGCCGCCTTTAACGTTTGCGCATCAATTTCCAAGGCTTGTAACGCGTCAGCGACATTTTGAAAGGCTTGTAACACGGTTTGTTGATATTGTGCTAATGCTTGCTGATAAGCTGCTTCAGCCGCGGCTTTTTTGGCGATCAAAGCGCCACCTTCAAAAATAGGTTGCATAACACTTGCGGCGATATTCCAATAGCTACTGGCTGTAGTGAATAAGGTATTTAGGCTGGTTCCTGCCCAACCATAAGCTGCACTGAGCGTAAGTTGAGGTAACAGATTAGCAGTGGCGACTCCAATTTGAGTCGATGCATAGTGCAGTAAAGCTTCTGAAGCAAGAATGTCAGGACGCTGCCGGATCAATTCAGAGGGTAGACTGACCGGGATAGCACCAGGCAAGGTTATGTCTGAGAGATAAAACTTGGGTAATGGGCTTAAACTGGGCACATCTCCTACCAAAGCGGCTAGAGCATCTCTGTTTTGCGCTAAATTTTTTCGCAATGGCGGTAGAGTAGCTTCTATTTGTGCTAGTTGCGTTTGCTGAATTAGCACATCGCCACCTGAAGCAGCGCCTAACCGGTATTGTTGTTCTACAATATACAGAATATTTCTTTGTTCTTTGATTAGCTCCATGGTAGTGGCAATTTGTGCACGCAATGAAGCTTCAGTTATTGCGGTGGTAACGATATTAGCTGTTAAGGTTAGATAAGCCGCTTGTTCTTGGTAATATTGATAATCCACTTGGGCTCCATAACCTTCTATTTGACGGCGCACCCCTCCCCAAAGATCAAATACGTAAGAAACATTAAAAGCGACATTATACAGGGTATAGGTGATGCTGGGCGCGCCCGGAGCACCTACTAAAGCACCAGGCTGCCTTTGCCGGGTGACCGAGGCATTGGCAGTGATTTTAGGAAAGAGTTGTCCTTCCGCAGCCCGCAAATTATATTCAGCCGCCTGCAAGGCGGCTTGTGCTGCGGCTAAATTCGGGCTGTGCTCAATTCCTTTTATGATCAGTTCATTTAAACAAGGCGAGTGGAACAGCCGCCACCAATCTCCAGGAATATCTCGTCCATAAATCAATTGTTGTGAATTCCCCCCAGCACTCGGCGCAGTAACGGTTTTGCTAGGGATTGGCTTTTCGGTATATCGATCAGTGGGCGGTGGAGTCGCCGGCCTAAAATTAGGCCCGACTAAGCAGGCGCTTAGGAAAACGCTTAAGATTAAAAGCAAATTCCTTTTTTTGAAAATTAATTCCATTCAATTCCAAGTCCATTTTTTCAGTCATTGTGATTGTACCAAAGTACCGTGGAAAAGTACTAAGTGATGAGCAAGAAACCCTACAATAAAAGATTATATGCATAGGCGTCGACCATTAAGTTCTTGATAATTAATAAAAAACAGGCAAAGAAATTTTATTAATATTTACCTAACAAACAGACAGTATAATAATTGCTAAGAAATATCAAAATCAATTCATTATGAAAAAAGAAAAAGGGCCAAACTATTTTATCTCGTATGCAAGCACAGCTAATCACAGTTTTATAATAATAACCAAACAAGTGATCTCTCCTAAAAATCATCCACAGCCAAAAAACATAGTCATAGCCAGCTTTGGTCTTTATGGAGAACAGGATAGATATCTAACTTCCATTCTCACGTGCGGTTTCCGGACAGAAAACGGACGTCTTAGATCAGATCATTTTGTTCTGAATCAAACACCAAAAATGCAAGAGCTCAATGAAATCGAAATAGATGATAGGTATTTAGGTGTTAAGTCTTTTCAAGTAAGTCGGAAAACTGCTATTAGAATTTTAAATGAAGCAAAACAAGATGCAAAAATCAATGAACTTAAGAAACCTGTTATTAAAAAAAGCGATAGAAGATTGCCAACGCGATTGCGAACAGAGGTTGAAACCAAGGCAGAAGATATAACACATTTCTTTGATGAAGAAGAAAAAAACCACCACTTATGGTTTCGTAATGAATTAAATAAAAACCAAAGAGGCGGTCCTAATTTCAATGGCAGAGATTTTAACTGTAAAAAATATTCAATTTACATCTTGAGAAAAGCCGGCATTTATGATCCTGATATAGAAAAAGATCGATATCCAAACAGTGTTGCAAGTGGATTAAAATTAGGTCATTTTTCAGGTCATTGTTGGGAATCAAAGTTAAACGTTGTAACTAATCAAAAAAAAGTTTTAACTTTCCCCAGAAGCTACCTTAATATATTTAATTCTCATAAGGATAATCCTATAGAGGGCGCTTTAGCTATCCTAAGAGATTATGCTGAAAATAGCCTTAAAAATAGCATATTTCATCCGAAAAGACATCATTGCTCAATCATCAGGGAGGCTATTATACATATTGAAAAAAACCGTGAACATTTTAAGGATATAATTAGTATTCTTGTTTATTTAAAAACTAAAGTTAATAAACATAAAGACGTGGTTGGTTCTTTATATAGAAGGTATGAATTCTTATTAGAAAAATCACGCCAGATTAATCCCGAGGCTATTCCAATTAAACAAGAAATCAAAGAAGTTAAGCATCTGCAAGCAGTTCTGCCTAGCACTGCTTCAAGAGAAAACATAGACGTAATATATATGGACACTAAACATGTGGGACAAAAGCCTGAAAAACCAGTGGAGAAAACTGAAAGCGCTGCTCCAGCGGTAAATACCGTAACTTCAAAAAACACTTATAGTCTTTTTAGTTTAAGAAACGCGGGCATAGTTGTAGGTGCTATCGGTGGCGTGGCTTCTGGACTGCCTGCGGCAACAGTGCTTGGTTGTGCCGCAGTTGGGGGAATCCTCGGAGGTGTTACTCAAAAACTCGCAGAAAACTGTGGGATTACTAAAACTAAGTAAGAAAGTCAGAAATATTTAGCGCCACAGCCCTGATATTATAGCGGTTTAGTATTATCTTCTTTGGGTGGAATATGCAAAACTTGCAAGTAGGCTGATGTTTCAGCAGCATGCGGAGTAAGTTTAACGGCTTCGCATGGCGGCTGCGAGGGCTCACACTTTTTATCTATAAGCTCCGAAATTAATGTGAGATGTTTGGATAAAGCGCCTCTATTAGCTAAAACAGCATGACATCCTTTTTGACCCATTTCTTCGGCCTGTGCCGGATTCCCTAAAAGATTTAATAAAGATGTGGTTAATTCCTCTGCGTTGCTTACCACTTGTGCACCACCTGCTTTGATCAGCAACTGACTGATTTCAACAAAATTATCTAAGTGAGGACCGGTCAGCACTGGAATTTTTAAAATCGCAGGCTCAATTAAATTGTGGCCGCCGATCGGAACAAAACTACCACCAACCACTGCGATATCAGCAGCAGCATAAAACAACAACAGCTCTCCCATAGTGTCCCCTAAAAGAATCTCAGTGGCAGAGGTGATTGGTTCACGTAAACTACGAATAGCGACCCGGTAACCCGAATTGATACAAATTTGTCCCACTTTAGCAAAACGTTCGGGATGTCTGGGCACTAATATCAATAACACATCAGGGAATTTGATACGAATATTTTGTAACGCTTTGAGGATAACCAGTTCTTCACCTTCATGGGTACTGGCGGCTACCCATACTGGCCGGTTTGAACCCAATTCTTCACGTAATTTCCGGCCTCGTAACTCCAAATCTGCCGGTAATTGAATGTCAAACTTAATGTTGCCGCAGACTTTTAGTTTATCACTGTCCAGGCCCAGAGATAGATAGCGTTGACCATCCAATTCGCCTTGAGCAGCAACTACTTTAAAAGTGTTGACCATTTGCTGGGTCAACGAAGCAATTCGGCGATAGCCTCGGCAAGACCGTTCAGAGAGCCGGGCGTTAGCCAACATTAATGGCAGATTTCTTTTTGAACAGGCAAACAACAAATTGGGCCACAATTCAGTCTCCAGGATGATACCGATATTAGGATGAGTTCTATCTAAAAAACGCTGTACGCTTCCCGGTAAATCATAGGGAGTGTTGATGGAAATGACTTGTTGCCCAAAATTTTTAATTACTTGGGCTGCACCGGTAGGCGTGGTCGAAGTAATCACTATCTGATATTCCGGATAATTTTTCAACAAAGCGCGCACTAAGGGTACGGCCGCTAAGGTTTCACCCATGGATACGGCGTGGACCCAAATAACTTTGGCAGCAGTCACTTGCGGAATGAACCCGAACCGCTGCAGCCAGCGTACACGGTATTCTTTGTTATGAACCATAGAACGCCAACCGATCCGTAGCAACAAAAATGGAACAGCCAGATAGTATAAAATCGAATAAATGTAACGTATCACAAAAAAACTCCCCGTCCGAAGCAGCAATAATTCCCGTTATACTATAATACATTGAAAAATATCGTAGACAACTCACACACAGCGCGGGAATCACTGTTCGGTTTAGCGGTAACTGCGTTAGAATAACAATTTATTTCCCTAATAGGTCAATGCAATGAAAAATTTTTTGTTATTTCGTAAAATGGTAACCCCTTGGTTATTACAATTTTTGTTTTGGGTCTCCTTGATTGTATTTATCCTAGTTGCAATTGTGGATATCATACACCAGGTTAGCTGGCGTGTCGTGTTTGAAATTTTGATATTAGGCCCGTTGGCTTCACGGATTATCTGTGAGGTGTTAATTTTAATTTTCCGGATAAACGAAAATCTGATAGCGATCAGAAAAAAATTGGAATCATAAGATATGGCTAAACCCAAAGCAACGTCCTACTCTGCTGAATCGATTGAAGTATTAAGCGGATTAGACCCGGTTCGGCGCCGCCCGGGCATGTATACCGATACCACTCGGCCCAATCATTTGGCCCACGAAGCGATAGACAATAGCGTGGATGAAGCGATTGCCGGCCATGCCGATCAACTTCAAGTAGAAGTTTACAAGGATGGCTCATTGGCGGTGATTGATAATGGCCGCGGCATGCCCGTAGATATTCATCCGGAACACAAAATCAGCGGCGTGGAATTAATTTTGACTCGACTCCATTCCGGAGCGAAATTTTCCAATAAAAGTTATCAATTTTCCGGTGGCTTACATGGTGTAGGTATTTCCGTTGTTAATGCTTTATCTAAGAAATTGATGGTGCAAGTCAAAAAGCAAGGTAATATTTATCAAATGGACTTTGCCAATGGTGATAAAGCAACAGAACTCAAGGTAGTTGGGCGCTGCCCAAATAATGAAACAGGCACCACAGTGCGCTTCTGGCCTGACGAAAAATACTTTGACAGCGGCAAGTTTGCCATAGCCGCCTTAAAACATAATTTACGCGCTAAAGCCGTGCTCTGTCCGGGCTTGCATGTTTTATTTCATGATGAGCACACTAATGAACAGCTAGAATGGTACTACCAAGCAGGTCTTCAGGACTATTTAGCGGATTGTATTGCCGATAGCCCGCACTTGCCTGCTGAGCCGTTAATTGGGTCTTTCCAAGCAGAAGAAGAACAAGTTGACTGGGCAGTAGCTTGGCTTCCGGAAGATACCAGCAAAAAGGTCACAGAAAGTTATGTTAATTTGATTCCTACTATCCAAGGAGGAACTCACGTCAATGGTTTACGCGCCGGCTTGGCTGAAGCAATGTTGGAATTTTGTGAAATCCACAAATTGCTGCCCCGAGGTATTAAATTAAGCGCTGACGATTTGTGGGACCCTTGTAGCTATGTTTTATCGATCAAAATTCAAGAACCGCAATTTGCAGGACAAACCAAAGAGAAATTATCTTCCCGTCAATCTACTACCTTCGTTTCCGGAGTGGTTCACGATGCTTTTAGCTTATGGTTGAACCAGCATGTGGCCGAAGGAAAAGAATTAGCGGAATTAGCAATTGCTAATGCACAAAAACGTCTGCAATCCAGCAAAAAAGTCACCCGCAAAAAAATTACTGCCGGACCTGCTCTGCCGGGTAAATTGGCTGACTGTTCCTTACAAGATGTCAATGTCTGTGAGCTTTTCCTGGTAGAAGGAGATTCTGCAGGCGGCTCAGCAAAGCAAGCTCGCGACCGGACTTTCCAAGCGATTATGCCTTTACGCGGCAAGATCTTGAATACATGGGAAGTTAACTCCGACGAAGTGCTTTCTTCTCAAGAAATACATGATATTGCTGTGGCTTTAGGGGTCGACCCTGGCTCAGAAGATTTGACCAGCTTACGTTATGGCAAGATTTGTATTTTAGCCGACGCCGATTCCGATGGTTTGCATATTGCAACGCTATTGTGTGCGCTCTTTCTCCGGCATTTTCCAACTCTGGTCTCTGAGGGGCATTTGCACGTTGCGATGCCGCCGCTATATCGAATTGACGTCGGCAAGGAAGTTTTTTATGCTTTAGACGATGAGGAGAAACAAGGAATTTTAGACCGGTTGAAAGCTGAAAATAAAAAGAAGGCGAATATTCAGCGGTTCAAAGGTTTGGGAGAAATGAATCCTTTGCAACTGCGTGAAACGACCATGAATCCAGAGACTCGCAGATTGGTTCAACTGACTATCCAAAAAGAAGACACCAGCGCGCAAATTATGGATATGTTGTTAGCTAAAAAACGCTCCACAGATCGCCGCGTCTGGCTCGAACAAAAAGGCAATCTCGCTGAAATTGATCAATAAGTTGAAATTCCTAAGTCAGCAAATCATCTCAGATCGCAGGTTGCCGGACTAATCCATTGGCGCAAAAGCCGGAGGGGTGGTGTTGACCGAGCGTGAGCCACACAGGATGTGGCTGATCGCAGGGTGAACTTACTCGATGGTGAACTCTTATGCCGAGTAGCAGGCTATTATGGATTTAAACTAATCTCTACAGAACGAACATCTTCTTGAGCGGCTTTAATTCCTTGCTTTAAGACCCTATCTGTCATCCATTTGAGCGCGCCGGGAATCGCTGTATCTTTTTTATATGCACTTTCAAGTTCTGTGATCACCCGAGGCAGAAATTGAACAAAATAGCCTGCAAAAGCTTTTTCGAAATAATCACTTTTGGTGATTACCAGGGGGCAACCTCCTTTCCCTTTAATTTCCGTAAAAGAATTCAGCTCTTTTTTTAAATCACTAAAAAGATCAAGAGTGGAAAATACACCCTTGTGCTCTCCATTGGATAATTGCTGTATTTTGAAAAAAATTTTTTCCAAAGTCTGCTGATAATGTTTATAAGCTCCTTCGAACTTCTTACGTTCTTCGGCAGTTTGTTTCAATTTATCTGTTAAAGTTTTCCAGGCGTTCAAAATATCACCTAATTTTGAATAGGGAGAAGGGAATTTCATAATTTTTATACCTTTATTACCTATAAATTTAATTTTTTATCGAAATAATACCAAACCTATATTAAATAAAGATTAACTAGCACGCTCCATTCAGCAGTTCCCGCTGAAGCAAAAATTACCTATAAATTCATGAAACATTGAAAAACCTATCCCGATGAGGGATCGCAAGGGAGAGGAGAGCGGTAGCGACCTTTCCCTTCATTACTGAGTTCCGGCTTTGCCGGAGCTCAGTATCCAAACCAGGAAGCAGCTCTCGCTTCAGCGGGAGCTGCTGCGCTCCATTGCTAACACTAGGTATTTGGTGCAAAATATTTTTTCGATATGGATTCCAAAAACACTAACAATCACACTAATTTAATCGTACAAATTTGCCTTTGGGGCACGGTTATCTTATGGTCCTCCTCCTTAGTAGCTATTCGAATCGGCCTGCATGGCTACTCCCCAGGAGGATTGGCTGTTCTACGGTATTTAGTTGCTTCAGTCTGTTTGATTTTTTTATATTTTAGATTACCTGACCGGCATTTACCTAACTGGCGGGATTTGTTGTCTATTGTTTTCATTGGTGTTGTAGGCATCGGTATTTATAATGTTTCTATCAATTACGGTGAAGTTGTGGTTCCCGCAGGTATTGCAGGATTTATTATTGGGCTGATGCCGGTCTTCACCATGTTCTTTGCCTTGTTCCTGCTAAAAGAAAGCGTACCGATCAAATGCTGGATCGGTGTGGCCATCAGCTTATTAGGATTATTTCTAATTGCTTACCATGAAAAAGCAGAAATGAAATATTATTTTGGGCTGCTGTATGTTCTGATAGGAGCGATTTTAGGCGGTTATTACGCAGTCGCTCAAAAAAAATTATTTCACCGTTACACCCCCCTGGAACTGGTGATTTTATCCATTTGGGGAGCCACTTTGTTCATGTTGATCTTCCTTCCTGATATGGTCAAACAAATCCCCAAAGCGCCCTGGCAAGCCACTGCAGCAGCTATTTACTTAGGAATTTTTCCAGCGGCAATTGCTTATGCTCTTTGGAATTTTGCGCTTTCCAAAACTCCTGCTGGAAAAGCTTCTGGTTATTTATATGCCATGCCTATCATCGCTACTTTATTAGGAATGATTTTATTAAGAGAGTATCCCGAACCTATTGAACTCACTGGTGGGTTAATAACTTTGGCGGGAGCTTTTATTATTAATTACTTTTATAAAAAAAGTATCCATTAATATGAATTATTAAGCGCTGCTAAATCGGAAAATGCGCCAACGTTATGCCAAGTTCCATCATATTTTTCTCCTGTGATTTGTCCTTTAGCAACCGCTGCACGAAATATTTTCCCTAGCGCTATTTTTTCAAGTGGAAGATTTGAAAATAATAGCGGGTCTAGAATGCCAATGTTAGCGTAAGTAAGCATATTATTGCCGCGCTCGGTTAAAAAACCATCAGCTTGCAAATGAAAATCGCCTTGAGGATTGAATGATGGATTTTCGACCATTACTAAATGAGCACGTTGAAGTAGTTTTTTCTTCAGCAATTCTGAAAAATTAAAGTTTGAAAAAATATCGGCACTCACTACTAAAAATGGCTGCGGACCCAGCATAGGTAATGCTTTGAGAATTCCGCCCCCGGTATCCCATTGACCAACATAGCTTTCAATTGAATACTGTAATTGCAGCCCGTACCGTCGGCCATCTCCTAAAAACTCCATGATTTGATCGCCTAAGTGGCAAACATTAATCACAGCTTGACGAACTCCGCTCTCAAAAAGAGACCTTAATAACGGTTCAATTAAGCGCTCGCCACGAAAAGGAGCCAAAGGTTTGGGAGTATGATCAGTGAAAGGTTTCATCCGCTCACCTCTTCCGGCAGCTAGGATCATTGCTTTCATGGCCGAATCGCCTCAAGCAATTTTGCTAATGAAGCCATTTCCGGATAAACAACAGCAACTTCTTTTAAATACCGAACCACTCTCGGGATATACATTAAATACTCGGATGAATAGCCGGTTATATGGAAATGGGCAAATTGACCGATGCATTTGATATGTCTCACTGCACTGCTGTAATCGCACCATTTTTGCCACAGCGTCGGGTCTTCAGTGCAGACCGTTGCGGATTGTAAAACCGCGCGATGAAATTGCTGTATCCAAGCCAACACCATCGAATTAGGCCAGTCAACATAACAGTCTCGCACCAAAGACATTAGGTCAAAAGTGATCGGACCCCAGACAGCATCCTGAAAATCTAAAACCCCC
Source organism: Pseudomonadota bacterium (assembly GCA_018241585.1). Classification (GTDB taxonomy): domain Bacteria; phylum Pseudomonadota; class Gammaproteobacteria; order Coxiellales; family Coxiellaceae; genus JAFEDN01. The sequence continues at coordinate 33,256 of JAFEDN010000480.1, forward strand.
GGTTTATTATCAGCTAACAACATTAAGTTTTTGCAATGATAATCATAGTGCACACAAGTGATCGGCTGATCCATTAAACTTGCAATAAGATAATCAAATAAACGGCGCATTTCATTTTGTAATGGCATGTTGATGTTTAATTTTAACATTTGTTGTAAATAGTATTCCAAAAACCAATCCATTTTTAGGCGAAAAGTTTTGGTGTCAAAATTTTGCAGCGGAAATAAAGCCGTTGCTGGATATTTTTGAATTTTTAATAAAGTTTCCATAGCAGTTGCATAGAGATTATTGACATTAGCTAAATTTAAAGCATCACTAAAACTTTGATTACCAAAATCAGTTAATAATAAAAATCCTAATTCCATCTCTGCCTGTAAAACCTCAGGAGTTTCCACCGATAATTTTTTAAATGCAGCCGATAATTCAATAAAATTTTTTAATTTTTTATCTTGGTAGCCATCCATTACTACTAAATTTTTGTCCTGGGTAATGACTCGAAAATAGCGTCGTGTGCCGGCTCCGGATTTAATTGTGTCTATTTTATATGGCGTTGCCAAATTCTGCGATAGCCATCGATTCAGCGCTAATTGTCGGTCTTGAACATCGTGCATATTATATCCCAATTAGTTGTACAAAAAATCCTACATGGTTGTATAACCTTGACTCTATCCATGGAGATGATCATAATTTTACACATTTCGCTGGCTTATAATCAAAAGGAAATTTTATGGTTCAAATACCAGAGGATATCAAAGTTCCTATTCCCTCATCGACACCAAAAAAAAGAAATCTTAATCTCCAGTTGATAGTAAATGTCGAATCAGACCTATATGATGAAGATGATATCCCTTTCTTTAAAGAACCCTATCTCATACGTGTTTTTAATATAAGAAAAGGCAAACTAAAAATTTTATTAGTTATACTTATAGAAGGCAGTTTGTATATTTGCGCAGGTTTTGCAATTATTCGTAATGCAGCGCGCGGTTACCAGTTTATAGAGAGACTCCTTAGCACCCGGCCGAATTGTCCTCGACCACTGAGCATTACGCTCGCCTGTTTAATGGGGGCAGTTGCTTCAATTTCTCCGTTTCATCAAATTAGCAACAGTATCAAGACCGTGCTTGGCTACTTTAAAGAAAACACAAGATCGGCTTTGGTAAAATTTTTAATGGGTTATATAGCGGTAGGAATTTGGTCTGGAGGGGGATTTGCCGAAATGGGTGGAGATTCCCTAAATAAAACATTATCTGTTAGCTGGGGCATCCAGGATAGTGACGGCCTTAAAAGGTTTAAAAATTTTATATGGACTATGACTTTTATATCCCAATCCATGACCTTTACAGTCAAAATACTCAATTTAAAACTTCGTAAAATTCTTGCAGAGGCAAAAGAAAACCCCATAACAATTCCATCATTTTTATTGAACATTGCCATTTCAGCTTTTGGAGTTTATACCAATTATAGTTTTGGAGAACAAGCAGTAGAAAGCTACATTCCCTTCAACGAGCTTGCTATATTTTTGGGTATATTGAGTGCAGCCGGCCCATGGGGAATGAATGTAGAAAGTTTCCGCAACATGGCTATCTCAATTAAACATTTTTTTAACTCTTGCTTGAGAAAGTCTGTTACTATAGTAAACAGTAGTACTCCTTTGACCCAAGTTATCATTGAAGATCAATCAGCTATAAAAAAAGAAGCAGGATTTTCATTCAAGTTTTTAGACTGGAAAATGATCTTTTTATGTTTTCTTTTTGCATTCTGTTCACTTATTCCCAGTATTGAATTTAGTTTGCAGGCCAATGCCGATAAAAATGGATTTTGGCTCTACTTTTTAGTATTCTGCAATATCGTATGTAATTTTTTCCCCAAATTTACCAATAGTATTGAGAATCGCTATAAAGAAATAACGGCTGAGGAAAAAAAGATTAACCAGGGAACTATTTCTCCAGAAATAAAAATAAATGGTAGCACTCACCCTAATGGAATTTACACCGATCATTCCAATCAAACATCCTCTGCCCCTCCTCCCAGATCAGCAATTTGTTTAGTCATGTAATTTTACCCGGATGAGGGATCGCAAGGGAGAGAGCGGAGCGCCCTTTCCCTTCATTACCGGACATCAGCTTTGCTGAGGTCCGGTATCGGAACAGGAAGCCGCTTCGGAACAAGCGGCGCAGGAAGCAATTCACCCAAAGCGTGAATTGCTGTAAAATGCATAACTCTGCAAAAAAAAATTGGAAAGAGATTTGAAGTTATTTAGTCGATCCTACATTTGCTTACCGGTTACCTTGCTGAGCACCTTATCAGTAACACCTATTGCCTTGGCTATGGATAATATTTCTGTCGCCAACCAACTAGGCTGGGTGTCTGCTCCTGAAGCCAACATCTGCCATGGTTATTTCTCCGAACCGCCGATTGTTCTTGAAAACCCCACCCCCAATCTGCAAGCGCCTGTGCATATCAGCTATGCGGGGCCAGGCACATTATCGACCTATGGGGAATCGGTAATCAGCCAAGAAGTTTTGATCACTCAACCCGGACGGCTCATCAAAGCAGATAGAGCAGTAATTTATAGAGACCCTAAAACAGGACAACTAGGTTACGTTAAATTAGAAGGGCATGTTGAAGTTCGTGAAAAAGGTAAACTTTTAGTCGGCCCTTATTCGATAGTTCGTTTCGACCAACACACGGTTGAAGTGGGTCAATCCGCTTATCACTTGTATGAAGACCCCAATGTTTTGAAGCTACCTAATGTTCCTAAACCCTATGACGCCTGGGGCACTGCCGATAGAAGTTATCGCGACAACCAGGGAGTTATTCAACTCACCAACGCAACTTATAGTACTTGCGAACCGACCAATCCCGCTTGGCAAATTTCCGCCGGCAAAATCGATCTTGACCAAAAATCTGGATGGGGAACCGCTTACAATATGAAGCTGCGTTTCTATGATGTTCCTGTTTTATATGTGCCCTTATACACTTTCCCTATTGATAATCGCAGAAAAACCGGCTTTTTAACGCCTGATATCACTTACCAATCTGCTAACGGCTTAGAGGCTGCTTTTCCTTTTTACTGGAATTTAGCCCCCAATTATGACTTAACTACGACTCCTAAAGTGATTCAAACCCGAGGATTACTCCTCAACAATCTCTTTAGATACCTGCTTAGCCCAGGAAATAATGGTGAAATGTATTTGAGTTTCAATCCGTATGATCCAAAATTCAATCAATTTCGTAAGGATACTTTAGCTAATCCTGGAGAAGCTCCTCCAGGTGTTTCTTTAACTCCTTATCTTAATGATTTAGCAAGCGACGGCTCAACTCGAGCTTTTTTCCATCTCTATGATAGCGCCCATTTTAATGATAATTGGAACGGTCATATCCTGTTAAATTACGTGACTGATGATTATTTCTTTCAGGATTATGGCTCCGCTTATTCCGATATTATCGCCAACCAGTTACCAAACCAAGGTGATATCGAATACCGAGACAACAATATTAGTTTCATTGGCTTGATTCAAGGTTACCAAACCTTACATATTATCGGTCAAGCAGCAAACCCAGCGTTAGACCAATATACCCGGTTACCGGAGTTAGATTTTAACAGCGATTTTGCTGATTTATTTTACGGTTTAGATTTTTCTCTAGGCGCACAATCGGTCAATTTTGCCTACAACAGCCAATTTGAACCGGAAACCACAGATTTGCCTGTAGGAGAGCGATTGCATTTGCGCCCTACTTTAAGCTGGCCGCTCTTTACGGCAGGAGCTTACCTAACTCCTCAAATTGCTTTGGATAGTACTTCTTATGCAACAAAATTAGCGACAGACGAAGCAGATCAGGACCAAAATCAAATTCAACCTAATGGCGATTTCAATAATCGTCCTTCTTTTGATGCCAGCCGAAATATTCCTATTTTTGATGTTGATAGCGGTTTGTATTTTGACCGTCCTCTTTTTTTAGATGATCGCCATTATCTGGCTACTTTGGAACCGCGATTTTACTATTTGTATGTACCTTACGTTAATCAAAATAAATATCCTAATTTTGACTCCGAACTACTGCCTTTTACTTTTGAACAACTTTTTGATGTCAACCGGTTTACTAGTTACGATCGGCTGGAAAATGCTAATCAAATCAGTCTAGGGTTAACTTCCCGTTTTCTAAATAGTGATACTTCTTTTCAAAAATTAAAATTTGATACCGGTTTCGGTTACTATCTGGAATCACCAAAGGTATGCTTAGACCCAACTGATTGCAGCACCAGCACCGATCAATTTATTTCCCCCCACTCCAGGCTAACACCTTTAGTTGCCCAATTAACTTATTATCCCTGGAAATATTGGTCAACCACCGCCAGCTATGCCTATGATGTTAATGTCGGCGCTACCAATAATGCCCAAATTGGCGTAGATTTTGATAAAGATCAAACGTATGTGTTTACCTTTAATTATATGTATGTTCGTGAACAAAACTTTCAAAACATGACTGACTCATATGGCTTCAGCAACAGCACCAATTTAATTAATGCCGGATTCGCGTGGCCATTTACTATTCATTGGAGCGGACTGGCTTACGGTCAATACAATATCAGCAAAGAACGGCCCGACAGCTATTATGGTGGTTTAGCTTATGACACTTGTTGTTGGAGCTTCCGGGTAATTGCTTCAAGAAGTTTCTGGAAACAGACCAATTCCGATGATGGATCGTTCGCAAATATCTATAAAAATGCCTACTATGTCCAACTTCAATTAAAGAGTTTAGGCACTATCGGCAATAAACCAGGAAGCTTAATCAGTCAAACGTTAAGCAATTTTGCCGATCCTTTTAAATAAAAAACGGGAGAAATTATCATGATTCGAAAAATTTTATTGGTGTTAGTAACCTGCTTGATGTGCTGTTCATCTGCAATATGGGCGCAACCAAAATCTAATACCGCTACAAATTCTAGCAAGGAGCCGGCAGTATTACAAAACCGTATTGCTGCTGTAGTCAATGATGAAATCATTCCTGAAAGCGAATTGGATATTATGATCGATCAAATGCGCTTACAGTTTACTACCAACCATCAAACTCCCCCTTCCGATGAAAAATTAAGACAGATGGCTCTCAATCAATTAATTTCATACCATCTGCAATTACAAATGGCTGCCCGTAACCAAATACAGGTGACGCCATCTGAAATCGACGATGCTATTGATCGAATTGTTAAAGCTCATAACGCCACATTGGATCAACTTAAATTACAATTATCCCAGCAAGGTATTAACTACGATGATTTTCGTAAAAAAATTGGTGAACAAATTATTATTGGTAAATTACAGCAAGGTATCGCCGCTGGACAAGTCAAGGTAACCGATCAGGATGTCGCCAATTATCAAAAAACCGCCGCAGGTCCTAAAGAGTTTCATATCGCCGATTTTTTCGTACCCCTGCCGGAAAAATATACTGCTGCTCAAAAGCAACAGGCATTGGCTAAAGCCAGCGGTATTCAGCAAAAGCTTAATAACGGGGTTAGCCCAGATACTCTCTCTCCACCGTACCGGGATTTAGGATGGCGCAATAAAGATAATTTGCCGGCCATCTTCGCTGCTCAACTCAACGTTTTAACTTTGAAAAACGCTTCCATGCCTTTACTGGCGCCTAATGGTTATCATGTTCTTAAAATATTAGAGGAACGTTCACCTCCTTCCACATTAAGCGATGATCAAATAAGACAATTACTGTTCCGTCAAAAATTTGAAGAAGCCGTAGCCAATATAGTCAACAAAGCCAAAGGTGAAGCTTATATTCAGATTATGCCGGCAAATCAATGAGCAATAGTAAAATGGAAGTGGTCCTAACACCGGGCGAGCCTGCAGGCATCGGTCCAGATATTGTGGTGCAGTTATTAGATCGATATCGGCAATTACCGGTTGTTTTGGTAGCAGATCAAGGGTTAATTGAACAACGTGCTAATCTGTTAGGGGTGCGCTTGCCTGAAGATATTAAGATTCTGCATGTCCCATTAAGCCATAAAAGCCTTCCTGGTATTTTGGATTCGCGTAATGCCGGCTATGTTTTAGCATGCTTGGAGGTTGCCGCCAATGCCTGCTTACAGGGGAAATTCCATGCTTTGGTGACCGGTCCAGTTCATAAAGGCATTATCAATCAGGCAGGGATTCCTTTTACTGGGCATACTGAATATCTCGCTCAGCTGACGAAGAGTGCTCATGTGGTTATGCTCATGGCCTGCGAATCGCTGAAGGTAGCTTTATTAACCACACATCTCCCGCTGTCAGAAGTACCTAAAGCAATCACTCAGGAAAAAATCTATAATACTATTCAGGTTATCCATAAAGACCTTGGTCACCGCTTTCAGTATGAAAATCCTCGAATAGCCGTTTGCGGCCTGAATCCTCACGCTGGCGAAAATGGCTACTTGGGCCGTGAAGAAATTGATATTATCGCACCGGTTTTAAAAATATTAAAAGGAGCAGGTTTGTTGGTCCATGGCCCTTTACCAGCCGATACGGCGTTTACCCCTCAAGCATTGGAAAAATGTGATGTGGTATTAACTCTGTATCATGACCAAGGTTTGCCGGTCATTAAAGCAAATTATTTTCAATCAACTGTTAATGTTACTTTAGGGTTACCCATCATTAGGACTTCTGTAGATCACGGTACTGCATTAGATTTGGCAGGGACAGGAAAAACCTGTTGTTTAAACCTGCTGGCCGCTATTGAAATGGCATTGCAATTAAAGGGTAATTAACTCGATGACTCATTCCTATCATCAAGCTCGGAAACGCTTTGGACAACATTTTTTAGTGAACGAAACCGTATTAGAAAAAATAACTGCCGCCATTGGATTATCAACCACAGATCATGTTGTGGAAATTGGCCCAGGAAAAGGCGCCCTGACCCAGTATTTACTACCGTTGGTTAACCATTTGACTGTTATTGAAATTGACCATGACCTGGCTGGCTATCTGCGAAGCCGTTTTGAGAACATAGTCAACTTTACTCTATACAATACCGATGTTTTGCATTTTGATTGGTCGGCCACTTTTACAACCCGGCAGCGGCTGGTTGGCAATTTGCCTTATAACATTACTTCGGTGCTGCTATTTCAATTGTTTGAATTCACTGAGCTAATTCAAGACATGCATTTTTTGCTGCAAAAAGAAGTGGTTGACCGATTAACTGCAGCTCCAGGCAGCAGTAACTATAGTAGATTATCGGTAATGGCCCAATATCATGCCAATATCTGCTCTTTGTTTGAGGTTGAAGCCAGTTGTTTTGATCCTCCTCCCCGGGTTGAATCGGCGTTCGCCCGTTTTGATCTGCATGCAACGCCCCCTTACCCGGCAAAAAATTTTGCTCTGTTCGCGAAAATCGTAAAGGAAGCATTCTGTTACCGAAGAAAAACCTTGGCTAACAGCTTGTCACACTTTATTAATGCTCAACAACTCGAGCAATTAGGAATTGATCCGCATTGGCGTCCTCAGCAAATATCTGTAGAGAACTTCGTAAAAATTAGTAACAGCGGCTTCATTTCCTGATCAGGGATCGTAAGGGAGAGCAGAGCGGCGCCGACTTTCCCCTTGCGATTACTCATCAGGCAAGGTATTTTATTGTATGTTAAATGGAATTCCCTTTAAGGAGGTATGGTGTGTTAAAATATCAACATGTTTTAGTTGCGGTCGATTTGTCACCGTTAACTGAACAAATCATTAGCCAAGCTAAGCAAATTGCGGATGATAGTAAAGCCTTACTGAGTCTGGTACATGTAATGGAACACTCGCCAGTTGCTTACGGCGGAGAATTTTCCATTCCCGTAGATGTTAATTTAGAACAATCACTGGAAAAAGAAGTACGGGGAGAATTGCAAAAATTGGGTGATAAATTTCAGATACCTGTTGATCGCCAATATTTGGAAAGTGGAGCAGTCAAATTGGCCGTAACCGATTTAGCTGAATCTTTACATGCCGATTTAATTGTTGTAGGAACTCATGGTCATCATGGTTTAGACTTATTGTTAGGTTCTAGAGCCAATGCCATCCTGCATCGTGCTCAATGTGATGTCTTAGTTATTAGGGTCAAGGAATAAAAATGGAAGAAATTCTAGCAAAAGAACTGTTAGCAGATCGTCGCAAAGATAGACGCTGGCGCAACATTCGTTGGGTCGGCTGGATGATAATCTTAATTTTGTTTTTAATTATTTTTTTATTAGCCGCAGGCGTCGGCAGCAACCATAAATCCGAAATAGGCGCCGGCCAACCTTATGTGGCTTTGATTCGTTTAACCGGGATAATCATGCCCGAAACGGATTTTTCGGCAGAGAAAGTGGTTCCCCAATTGAACGAAGCTTTTACTGACAATAATGCCAAAGGGGTCGTGCTGATTATTAATTCCCCGGGCGGCAGTCCCGTACAAGCCTCTATTATTCATGATAAAATTGTGGCTTTAAAGCAAAAATATAAGAAAAAAGTGATCGTAGTCGGTGAAGATGCTCTAGCTTCCGGGTCTTATTTAGTTGCGACCGCTGCTGATAAAATTTACGTCAATAATGATACTTTAACAGGTTCCATTGGTGTCATTATGGAAGGTTTCGGCGCTAATGACGCTATTGCCAAAATAGGGATACAACGCCGGGTTTTCACTGCAGGTGCTAACAAAGACCGGCTAGACCCTTTTCAACCGCTAAAGCCAGAAGATGTTGCCAAAGTAAAAACCGTGCTAGATCAAGTACATCAAAGTTTTATCAATGATGTTCTAACCGGGCGGCAGGGGAAATTGAAAGGAGATCAAAAGGAATTATTTTCCGGGGACTTCTGGAGCGGACAACAAGCTGTGCAATTAGGTTTAGCGGATGACACTTTAAATCTTTGGGATGCAATGGAAAAAGAATTCAATACCCGGTATTACAAAGATTACAGTGTTAAACCTTCATTCTTACAGGAATTATTAGGGAATGTCGGTACAGAATTACATTTGAATTTTTCTCAACAATTTAACAAACACTTGGATGCTTCAATATAGATAGACAATATTTGTATGGCCGGTTAGACCAGGTAGCGTCAGACCCATTTGATCAATTCGATATCTGGTTTAACCAAGCCTGTATGGATATGCCATTAAAATTGGTTAATTCCATGGTGTTGGCCACCACCTCAAATAATTTCCCTTCGGCACGCGTGGTATTATTAAAAGAATACAGTCCAGAGGGTTTGGTCTTTTACACTAATTATTTAAGTAGAAAAGGGTGTGAAATTTCCGAAAACCCAAATGTTTCTTTGTTATTTTGGTGGGAAGCTCATGAAAGACAAGTCAGGATCGAAGGTATAGCCGAAAAAATTTCTCATGAACGATCCGAAGCTTATTTTCATACTCGCCCTAAATTTTCTCAAATTGCAGCGATGGCTTCGAAACAAAGTAAGCCTCTTGAAAATTTACAAGATTTTCAAAGTGATTATCAAACATTATTAGAACAATATGCCTCGGCTGAAATTTCTCTACCTTGCCCTGAAAATTGGGGGGGATATTTAATTAAACCTAAGCTCTTCGAATTTTGGCAAGGACGTGAAAACCGATTACATGATCGATTTCAATTCAAGCTCGACACTGACGGAAATTGGAAAATATCTCGTCTATATCCTTAACATCACTAGATGACTTGTAACCTTTCACGAGCTGAAGCAGCGATTCGATGGCTCAGTGGCTGGCGACATGAGCGACAATGGTCATTACCCCAGATAAAACCATCACTCCAGTAACTAGCATGCCACCAAACCATATTTTTAAATCCCTGCGAAGTATTTCTGAAGTTAATGTGATTTTGTTTTCAAGTTCTTTAGATTGTTGGATTATTTTCGTATCGAGTTCTCTAAATTGTTGAGTTGTTTTCTCATCGAATTCTCTAAATTGCCGGGTTGTTTTCTCATCGAATTCTCTAAATTGCCGGGTTGTTTTCTCATCGAATTCTCTAAATTGCTGGGTTGTTTTCGCATCGAATTCTGTAAATTGCCGGGTTGTTTTCGCATCGAACTCTACAAATTGCCGGGTTGTTTTCGTATCTAACTCTTTTATTTGCTGATCTAGTTCCTTAAATTGTTGAGTCATGCGCAATTCAAGTTCTTTTATTTGAGAAGTTAAGTCTAACTCAGTCTCTTTTAAATCGCTTTTAGTTAGTGATTGTTCCTGAACAATCATAAAAATGGTTTCGGCTTGAGCTTCTGCTTGCTCACGGGTAAAACCAACTGCCTCTAATCGCTTTACATATCCTAAAGGATCAAAATGAATTCCTGGATTACTCATGTTTTTCTCTGGTTTTGCCATAATAACCTCTTAAAATATACAATTAGCATATTTTAATTAGTTTATTATTTCATGCAATACCGTGATTATCTTTTTTACAGGCGGTCATAAACCCCCGCAATAATTTTATCATCTGTAAAATAGATTGACGCGCTGTGAGTAAAGTTTCTTCATGAGATTGCGGCAAAACACTTAATCCAGCGGCAAAATTGGTGACTAAAGTCAAACCAATTACTCGCAAGCCGCAATGACGAGCTGCAAGCACTTCCGGGACTACCGACATGCCGACCACATCAGCGCCAAAATCTCGGAATAATCGAATTTCAGCCGGAGTTTCAAAAGTAGGACCTAGCACGCTGATATAAACCCCTTCCATCACTGAAATGGTCAATTCATGCGCTACTTTTTCCATTTGCAGACACCAAGCCTTATCATAAGCTTCAGTCATATCCGGAAAACGTTCTCCAAAGTTGGGATCATTTCTTCCAGCTAAGGGATTACGCCCTTGAAAATTAATATGATCTTTTAACAGCACCAATTGACCCGGCTTTATTTCACTACTCAGTGAACCGACAGCACCTGTTATAATGACTGTGTGACAACCTAGAAGTTTTAAAGTTCGAACATAAGTTAAGATATGGCTAGAGTCACAGCCTTCATAATAATGAGCGCGGCCACCCAAGCAGATAACCGGTACTTGCTGTAAAAAACCCATGGTTAATTCTGCTTTTTGCCCTTCAATTAGGTCGACAGGAAAACCTGGCAAATCTTGAAAAAGCAGGGTTTTCGGTTGAGTCAGTTCTTGTAACAGCAGCCCCAGACCAGAACCCAGTATAATGCCAAACGCAGGTTTAAAATCCGGGGCCGCCTTTGCAACAGCTTGTGCAGCCTGATAAGCAGCTTCAGTCATAGATCAAGTACTCCCAAAGTAAAGGCGCCAAAAGGAAATGGCAACAGTTGTTTCATGGTAATATGCTGATAAACTCCTGGTAAGGTACAGAGATGACAAATGCTGTCCGGAAGAGAAAATTCAAATAATCGTTGGCGGCACGCGCCACAAGGAAAACAGATTTCATTTCCTGAAGAAATAACCAATATTTCCGACCATCGCCTTTGTCCATCATTCACCAGCGCAGATAAAGCACAGGCTTCAGCACATAAACTTAACCCGTAAGAGGCGTTTTCAATATTACCACCGGTCACCAAAGAGCCATTTCCGGCTCTTAAACAGGCGCCCACTAAAAACTTCGAATAAGGCGCATAAGCTTTTTCCATGGCCTCTTTAGCTGCAACTAATAACTCAAAAGGTGGACCTTTTTGCAATCGTTATTCTCCTGGCTTGCAATCCCTCGTTGCCAACAGCAGGCAGAAATTTGACTTTTTCTCCTACTTGCAATTGATGAAACTTAACGTCCATCAAATGACTTAAATTAAAATAATACTCATTTTTTTCTTGATCAACAATAAAACCATAACCTTCATCTTCCATCAAACGAGCTATCTCACCTAAAAGACGCTCCCCATGGTTTTTAGTATCTCCATAAAGGCGGCGCCGGTACTCATCTAACTGCTCTCTAAGGCTGTCGGTAGCCTGCTGGATAGCTAAATACAAATTCTCTTGAGGATGATGAGATGCGATTAGGTACTTCCCTGGCACATTCATAAAAATCGTCACGTTATGCAATTTTCCTTGATGCTGATGTTTTTGGACCTGCTCGACAACCACCTGGCAGGAGGTTATCCGGTTATAAACATGGTCCAACTTATTGATTTTTTCTCTTATACGGTCTTCTACAGCAGCAGAATGATCAATATCACGGAAAGTAATTTTTAATGGCTGTTGCATAATCTACTCCCCCTTTAAGAATAAATTTAGACTGCCTATACATAATTATAGACGGAATATTAGCCTTCTACATCAGAGGGCGTTTCCTCAGGGTCTAGCTCAGATAGCTGGCTGGTATTATTAATGCGATGAAAAATTTCTTCACGGTGAACGGAAATATGGCGCGGGGCGTCTATTCCGATACGGACTTGATTGCCTCTGACTTCCAATACATGAAGCCGGACTTCACCATTACCAATAATCAGGCGTTCGCCTGTAGCACGTGTTAGAACAAGCATGTTATTTTCCTCCATTGAACGGTATATTTTTTTTTCCTGTTCAGCAAAGTTCATTATATCGTGTAGGAAATTATTTATCAACCAGGGTATCTTGCATAGATCTTTAAATTTTCTGCTATTTATGATTACATTAAGCAATATATGAAAGATGATAAAATAAGGTTACTGCCTCTCACTGCCATAGTTACTGGGAATATGATGGGATCAGGGATTTTTATGTTACCTGCTAACTTGGCGCAAATAGGCTCTATTAGTATATTAGGTTGGCTACTAACTGCCATTGGTTCTGTTTTACTCGCCTTGGTTTTTTCAGGGCTGGGTCTATTAGCTCCTAAACCTGGCGGGCCTTACGCTTATGTTAAAGACGGTTATGGTGACTATTTAGGGTTTCAAACCGTTTACGCCTACTGGCTAGCCGCTTGGATAGGTAACATTGCCATTGCTATTGTCAGCGTTGGCTATTTAAGTTATTTCTTTTCCTTTATGAACACCTCATGGATTAAATGCTTAGCCGCTATAGCTATTATTTGGTTTTTTACGATTGCGAATTCCTTAGGCGCTAAGTTTGTAGGTAAAGTGCAGACTTTTACCACTGCAACGATGCTGATCCCAATATTAGGTTTTGCTTTATTCGGCTGGTTACGTTTTAATTCGGAAATTTTTAAAGGGGCCTTTAATGTCTCAGGTCAGAGTGATTGGTCAGCCCTCTCATCAGCCGCTTCCTTAACATTGTGGTCGTTTATCGGAGTGGAATCAGCCTCAGTAACCGCTGGAGAAATCGAAAATCCGCAACGAAATATTCCCTTAGCCACTTTGTTAGGGGTGATTTTGGCCGCTGGGGCCTATATATTAAGCACCATTGTTATTATGGGAATTGTTCCGAATGCCGATTTAGCGCATTCAGAATCTCCTTTTGCATTGGCTGCTGACTATATTTTCGGTCCTATTGGGGGAAAATTAGTCAGTATTTGCGCCATCATCGCTTGTCTTGGCAGCTTAGCGGGTTGGACTTTATTAGTCGGGCAATCGGCGAAAGCGGCTGCCGATGATAAGCTATTCCCCAAAATTTTCTCCAAGACTAACCAATACAAAGCTCCTTTCGCAGGATTGCTGTTAGTGGCATGTTTAATGACTGTAATTTTATTGCTGACTGTAGCTCCTTCTTTGAGCAAACAGTTTGAAATAATCGGTTTAATTACCGTTTTTCTTTCTTTATTGCCCTATTTATACTCCGCCGGATCAGCCATTATCATTGGTTACCGTATGGGACTTAAAAAAAGTCATTATACTTATTTTGCCATCATCTCGTTACTGGCTGTGATTTACAGCATATGGACTATTTCCAGCATCGGTCAAGGGATTCTTTATTACGGTATCCTAACTTTATTATTGAGTATTCCTCTTTATATTGTTGTTTTATGGCACAGACAGCATGCCAACCTTCAAGGAAGAATTTGGACGCCAGAATCACCAGACAAGATGGATTCTGTATCTCCCAAGAACCCATATTAAACTGATTTGTTCACTAGCTTAGAACATGAAAAATTTTTTATGATCCACATTGAAAAGAAAAAAGAATAGAGTACAATAGCTTGAAAATTCATAAAATCAAGGAAGAAGTTATGGTTAGACCATCCTTTATCACCGCATGGGCGGCCTTCGCGGCAGTTAAACTTCCAGTTAATCAAGTAGGCAAAAAAATGGGTGGAAATGTTCAAAAACATATTGAATTACCTACTGGTGGCTTTGAAAATGCTTGCCCTATTAGGATGAGCTATGTGTTAAATTCTACTGGATTTCTTATTCACAAAAGCGGTTTGTATGTAACGGTTACCGGTGGTGATAATCGCCAATATATTTACCGTGTCGGCGATATGATCAATTACCTTAATATGGTATTTGGTAAACCAGACAAAGTAGTTAAATTTCCAAAAGCAGCAGATTTCGTTAATATGAAAGGAATTATTGCAGTTAAAGGTCATGGTTGGATCAATGCTAAAGGTCATGTAACGCTTTGGGACGGAAAAAAGTGTGCGGATAGTTGTCATTTTATGTATGACCCAGATAACGGTCCTTTCATTCCGGAGGTAGCTTCAATATGGGTTTTGCATTAAGGCACTTGAAAAATTTTTTAGTCATAATCAGCTTAACCTTTACGGTGGTTTTTGGTCTTGCCTATGCCGATTCGAAAGATAACTCCCAAAACATGATTGAAAAATATTCCCAAAAAACCCTTCTCAAAAATTGGGCCTTAAGTGTTTGCCTGGCTGAGATTTCTAAAGATGCCAGTGAAAGAGCTGACGCCAATGCGACAGCAAGTGCTTATCTTGAATTTGGCCATCAACCGATTGAAGCATATGATCAACTAAGAAATCTAACCATTCAATTCACTCGTCGTCAATACCGTGGTTCTATTAAATCTGATTTTAATACCATGAAATGCATTGATTTATCTCATAGTAAAGAACTTGACGATTTGGCTACGAAACTAACCCAAAAATAGCATGCACCATTCCCATCTATACCGCGAACGATTACAATACTTGTGTACCAGCTTTTCCTTGCAATATCCATTCTGCTTCTTCGAGGGCGCCAATATAAGCGGCTTTACCACTGGCTTTTACAAAATTGATGGCCGCTTGAACTTTTGGGCCCATGGAGCCGGGTGGAAAGTTTTCCTTTTGTAATTCTTCAATGCTGATTTTTCTTATCGGCTGCGCTTGCGGAGTGTTCCAATTGCTCATCACGGCTTTAACATCTGTTAACATCAATAAACCATCCGCTGAAAGTTGCTCGGCCAACAATGCAGCCGACAAATCTTTATCAATAACTGCTTCTATTCCATAGTAACAACCTCCCCTTTTCACCACCGGAATTCCACCTCCCCCGCAGCAAATCACCAAAAAATCAGAGTGTATTAGAAACTGGATCGCAGTTAGCTCTAAAATGTTTTTAGGTTCAGGTGAAGCCATTACTCTGCGAAAATTACTTCCATCTTGTTTAAACTGCCATTGAGGATGGATAGCCGCTAACTGCAATGATTGCTCCTGAGTATAAACAGGACCTATAAATTTGGCCGGGTCGCGAAAGGCAGCATCTCGTGGGTCCACTTCCACTTGTGTCAGCAAAGTGGCTATTGGCTTTTTTGGTAATTGATTGCGCATTTCCTGTTCCAGCATATAGCCAATCATCCCCTCTGATTCAGCCCCTAAAATATCAAGGGAAAAATCATCGGTCTTTGCTGCAGCAGACTGAAGAGCCAATAAACCTACTTGAGGGCCGTTGCCGTGAGTTAACACGATAGAATGGCTTTGAGCTATTTTAGCCAAATGCCGCGAAGCTTGTTCAATATTTTTTTTCTGCATGGCGATGGTTAAGGGTTCGCCGCGCTTAAGAAGCGCATTTCCACCTAAAGCAACCACTAAATTCATAAAGTCGCTACTAAAACGGCTTTGATCGTGTGCAACCGATTTTCTGCTTGATCAAAAACGATAGAATGATCAGATTCAAATACTTCTTCAGTGACTTCCAAACCGTCCAAACCAAATTGCTGAAACATTTTTTCCCCAATTTGAGTTTCTCGATTATGATAAGCAGGCAGGCAATGCATAAACTTTACATAAGGATTTTGGGTCATTGCCAATACCTGTCGATTGACCTGGTATTTTTTTAGCAACTCAATCCGCTCCTTCCAAATAGATTCCGGCTCACCCATCGAAACCCATACATCGGTATATAGAAAATCGACATCTTGTACGGCTGTGGCAATGTCTTCAGTCAATAATAATTTTGCTTCCGTTTGTCCGGCAGTCTGCCGACAACGTTCAATCAGTTCTTCCCTTGGACGACAGCTTAAAGGCGCCGCCATTCTAAAATCCATACCCATTTTAGCAGCGCCCACTAATAAAGAATTCCCCATGTTGAAATGGCCATCTCCCAAATAACAAATTTTGATATCTTTTAGGGGTTTTTGACAATGCTCCTGCATAGTTAATAAATCAGCAAGAATTTGTGTAGGATGATATTCCGTGGTCAAACCATTCCAAATCGGAACTCCAGCATAGGCCGCAAATTGATCCACGTTTTTTTGATCAAATCCTCGATACTCAATACCATCGTACATTCTACCAAGCACTCTAGCAGTGTCTTTCATACTCTCTTTAACACCGATTTGAGACCCTGTTGGGCCTATATATGTCACATTGGCTCCTTGATCATAAGCGGCCACTTCGAAAGCGCATCTGGTACGTGTAGAGGTTTTTTCAAAAATTAAAGCAATATTTTTTCCTTTTAAGCGCTGTTGTTCGGTCCCAGCGTATTTTGCTCTTTTCAAATCCCTGGCCAAATCTAGTAAATAGTTAATTTCTTGAGGTGAAAAATGTTCTAGCGTTAAAAAATTTCTATTCTTTAAATTGAAAGCCATACTTTCCTCTTAAGACCTTTCTATTGGACAACTCATACAACGCGCTCCTCCACGGCCTCTGCCTAATTCATACCCTGGAATGGTAATCACTTCTATCCCTTCTTTTCGCAATTTTGTATTGGTAAAAACGTTTCGTTCATATCCAATGACCACCCCTGGCGCAACGGCCAACACATTATTGCCATCATCCCACTGTTCACGCTCGGCTTCGTACTTGTCACCTCCTGTGGTAATCAACCTGAGGTCCTTTACTTTTATTGCGCGAGCGATGGTAGAAAAGAGGTCTTTTTGCCTTTCAACCATTATTTGGCCGGCATCGTTGATTATCAGTCTCCATGTGGCCGCTTTTTCTAAGATATTGGGATAAATACAGAAAGCATCTCGGTCCACCATCGTTAACAGAGTATCTAAATGCATACATGAACGATGTTTTGGCAACTTCAAAGCAATAATTTGATTGATGCTATCCGTTGGTAAAATTTCTTTAGCGATCATTTCCACGGCTTGCGGTGTAGTTCTTTCTCCCATACCAATTAGCACGGCGCCATTACCGATAATTAAAACATCCCCACCTTCAATCGTGGCTGAACCATAATCACGTTCTGGTTCGCCGTAGCATATTTTTATTTTTGCTTGTTTGAACATAGGGTGAAATTTATAAATTGCCTTCATGTTTAAAGTTTCAGGTTGCCGAGCTTTTTTAGCCATCGGATTGATTGAAACGCCTCCATAAATCCAGCAAGAAGTGTCTCTAGTAAATAAATGATTGGGTAGAGGAGGCAGCAAAAACTCGTCATCTGCAAGGTAAGCAAATACAAAACTTTTAAATTCCTTAGGAATTTCCTTTTTATTGAGCCCGCCTAATAAATGAAGACAAAGTTTTGCCGGGGTTAATTCGTTTAAATACGCAGTTAATTCCGCCGCTAATGAACTGCCATATAAATATTCGTTAATATGATGTGCAATCACCCATTGCTTAGCTTCGGCATTAGCTAATACTTCCTCTAAAAGTTCTTCTAATAAAAAAACCTGAACGTTTCGTTCTCTTAAAGTATCTGCAAAGATATCATGTTCGATTCTGGCTCTTTTAACCCAAAGGACATCGTCAAACAATAATTTGTGACAATTAGAAGGTGTGAGTCTTTTTAAACTCAAATCTGGACGATGTAAAATCACTTTCTTTAGAACGCCAACCTCTGAACCTACGTAAAATTGCTGCATACTTATCTCTATATAATTTTTTGCTTGAAATATTGGTCATGTACTGAGGTCATTTCGGCGAAGTCAGTTTCTCTACACCTTCGCTTGTTCCCATATAGATACAATCCGCACCTCGATGAGCAAAAATTCCATTAGCCACTACTCCAACGATGTTATTTAAAGCGGTCTCAACTGCGATCGGTTCGGAAATATCTAAATTATGGATGTATAAGATAACGTTGCCATTATCTGTTTTAAAACCCTCACGATAAACCGGGTCAGCCCCCATTTTAACTATTTGGCGCGCAACATAACTCCTTGCCATTGGAATAACTTCAATAGGAACTGGGAAATTGCCTAATTTTTTTACTTTTTTTGCAGAATCCACAATACATAAAAAATTCTCCGACGAAGCAGCAATAATTTTTTCACGTGTTAATGCCCCGCCGCCGCCCTTTATTAAAGAAAAAAATTCATTAAACTCATCAGCTCCATCTACGTACAACGACAGGCTACCAACTTCATTTAAATCATAAATGGCAATACCCTGTTGACGTAATAATCGTTCCGTTTGTGTTGAACTTGCCACAGCACCATCGATTTTGCTTTTAATCTTGCCCAACCCTTCTATAAAATAATTAACAGTCGAACCTGTCCCCACCCCAATGATGCTGCCAACTTCAACTTTTTCTAAAGCCGCCAACGCTGCCGCTTGTTTCATTGCTTCATTGGATTTCATAAAGATTCCTTAAATGTTTTCCAGCAGCCACCACTGAAGCGGAAGCTACTTCCTAATTTATCAACCCTGGCAAAGCCAGGTTCTCAGTAATAAAGGGGAAAGTGCACTACTGCTCTTTCCCTACCTCTTGCGATCTCCCACATACAAAGTGAGATTCCCTTCGGCGGGAACTCCTGAATTTTTTATAATTTACTATTGTAGCAATTTCAACTCCCCCTTGCGATCCCTTGCCAGGATAGGTATTCTCAACACGTGTTTAATTTTTTAAAAAAAAACGAAGAATCTAATGCGCCTGCCAAGCAAGGATGGCTGTCTCGTTTAAATGCGGGTTTGAAAAAGACTCGCAAAGTCTTTACAGATAGTCTGGCGAATTTGATTTTAGGAAAAAAACAAATTGATGCTCAGTTGCTGCGCGACTTGGAAACTCAATTGTTGCTGGCAGATGTAGGGGTTGAAGTCACTGAGCACATTTTAAAACAATTGACTGAGCAAGTTGCACGAAACGAACTGAATGATCCTCAAAAGCTAATCGAGTCTTTAAAAAAACAGTTAACAAGGCAGCTTATCCCCTATGAACAACCCTTGCAGCCCACGGAGCAGCCTTTCGTGATTCTTATGGTTGGTATTAACGGTTCTGGTAAAACCACCAGCGCCGCAAAAATCTGTCATTTTTATCAACAACAAGGCAAGCGAGTTATGCTTGCTGCGGGGGATACTTTCCGAGCAGCCGCTATTGAGCAGTTGCAAATTTGGGGGGAACGTAATCAAGTTCCTGTCATCGCGCAGCATCAGGGCGCTGACAGCGCTTCGGTGATTTATGATGCCATGCAAGCCGCGCAAGCTAAAAAATTTGACCTGTTAATCGCAGATACCGCCGGCCGTTTACATACGCAAGAGCCGTTAATGGCTGAACTAGCAAAAATCAAGAGAGTAATGAGTAAACTCGATCCAAAAGCGCCTCACGAGGTGTTATTGGTAATCGATGCCGGTATCGGACAAAATGCGCTGCGCCAAGCCGAACAATTTCATCAGTCTTTAGGGTTAACAGGGTTATGCCTTACTAAGCTAGATGGCACCGCAAAAGGAGGTATGTTGTTTTCGATCAGCAACAAAATGAAGCTACCAATTCGTTTTATTGGAATCGGCGAACAAGTAGATGATTTAAAACCCTTCCAAGCCAACGAATTTATAGAAGCTTTATTTGGCCAATAAATCAATAAAAAATAATTTCCGTAGAAATCCTATCTCTTCATTCAAATGTTAACAACGAAAGACAAGCCCAAGTTTATTTCATTGCTGTAAACTTTTAACCGCGAAGTTTCAGAACAGTCTCCATTATCAAAGGTATCGGTAAACTGAAAGTCTGGAAATTTGGTAAAAACGTACTCAATACGGCCCATGAAATATCTTCCTAATCCTAAGTTGTAACCTAAGCCTAGACGATAGCCATTTTTACGAACATAGCCGCTATCTTGAATGAGCTCGCCATCGTCTGTTACTTGAGTTGCACGAAAACGAGGTAAATTGAGGCCGACAATACCGTACAACATGGTATTTTTATCTGTTAACACATAACCTGGACGAAAATCGACTAGGAAAATATCACTCATAGTCACTTGGTTAGTCAAATGCTCTTCCGTGATCAAATCGCTACCATTACTTTGTGCTTCCCGCCGGCCAAACTCCATGCCGCCTTCGACTCCCAAATAGAATTTTTTGAGTAGTACACCATAACCGGTAAAAAGACCTAGCTGGGTATTGCTGGTGCTACCATCGAGCAAGGTTTCACCTGCTCCTGGTAAATCATTTTGATCTTGATCTGAAACGTTAACAATCTGCCAATTTAAATTGGTGACCGAAAAAGTCGGCATAATACCAAAATAAACGTACTGTCCAGTAGCCCAAGAACATGTACTCCAAGCAGTTAGAATGATTCCCAGTGCAAAATTTAAATTTTTTTTCTTTATGTTAAACATCGGTTAAACCTCAGCAGTCCCCACTGAAGCAAAAATTAGCTATCAGCTCAAGAAATATAGAAAGGACTATTTTTCAATATAAATATTTTTCGTAGAAAAACCTATCCTGATGAGGGTTCGCAAGGGAGAGGAGAGCGGTAGCGATCTTTCCCTTGATTACTGAGTTCCGGCTTTGCCGGAGCTCAGTATCCAAACCAGGAAGCAGCTCTCGCTTCAGCGGGAGCTGCTGGTTAAACCTTAATTTCCCTGACATGTTGCGCATCTTATCTTATAATCATCGAATGATCCAATTTAATAACGTCAGTAAAATTTATGGTAACGGTCACACCGCGCTAAATAATATCAGTTTTGAACTGCGAAAAGGTCAAATGGCTTTTCTCATAGGACATTCCGGTGCAGGAAAGACCAGCTTACTGAAATTGATTATCCGGATGGAGCGGCCCAGCAGGGGCCAAATCTTCTTAAATGATAAAAATCTTGATAAATTGAGCGATCGGCAAATACCCTATCTTCGCAGGAAAATAGGCGTAATTTTTCAATCTCCGCTCCTGTTGAATAATCGCACTGTGTTTGAAAACGTGGCACTTCCTTTGCAGGTCAGTGGTTATTCCTTTCAGGAAAGCCAAAGAAGAGCACGGGCCGCCTTGGAAAAAGTGGGTTTGTTGTCAAAAGAAAAATGTATGCCCTTGGCATTATCAACCGGAGAACAACATCGTGTTAGTATCGCTCGAGCTGTGGTCAATAAGCCGGAAATATTACTGGCCGACGAACCCACCGGAAATTTAGACCCACAACTTTCTGTGGAAATTATGCGTTTATTTGAAGCATTCAATCAGGCCGGGGTAACGGTGCTAATTGCTACTCATGATCTAGCTGTGGTTTCTTTGCTGAAACACTCCGTATTACAATTACAAAATGGCTCATTGGTAGGGAAAAATGGCTAAACATAAAATAGCAACTTGGTTACAAAATCACCTACGTGCTCTGCTATTTGCCTTAGGGGCGCTAAGCCGCGCCCCCGCTTCCAGTATCATCACCATTTTAGTGATTGGCATCGCTATGTCGTTCCCTGCCGGTTTGTATTGGATTTTGAAGAATATTGAACTTATGGATAAACCATGGGGAAATGCGCCTACTATTTCTTTGTATTTACAGCCAGGTACTGATGAAATAAAAGTGCAAAATTTAATGCATTTGTTAAAAAATAATAAGCAAGTGGCAGATGTCCGTTACGTTTCTCCAGAACAAGGACTCACTGAATTCCAACAGCAAAATAATTTCTCGTCTGCTTTGAATGTATTACCGGAAAATCCGCTCCCGGGGGTCATCATTATCACCCCCTCTGCCAATATCCAGTCTGATAAAGAAATTGAACCATTTGTGAACGAATTAAAACAACTACCGGATGTTGATAGCCAGCAGTTAGATTGGCTCTGGGTAAAAAGATTTTATCAATGGATGCTTCTTGGCAAACGAATCACTTGGGGGTTAATGGCGCTTTTTAGTTTAGGAGTGCTGTTAATTATCGGAAATACTATCCGCATGATCATTCAAAATCATCAACAAGAATTTTTTGTGTTAAAATTAGTGGGCGCAACTATTCCGTTTATTCGCCGGCCATTACTATACCGAGGCTCTTTATATGGTTTATTCGGCGGAGTGGTCGCTTGGTTTTTAGTGACATTGTTGTTTTACTGGTTAAATGACCCTACAGCCAGGCTGTCCTTAAGTTATCATAGTCTTTGGAAACTTAAATTTTTAAATTTCTATCCAACACTGGTGATCTTAGCCATTTGCACCATACTAGGATGGTTAGGCTCTTGGGTTTCTGTTAGCAGATTCCTTAACAAGCCTGAGGAATTTTTATACAATTCCCACTGAAGCAATGGGGAAATCAGCGGGAACTTGTTGTCATTGACTATTATGATTTTTTTGATTTATCTAAAAATTTTTGGTCTGTTTTGTATTCTTCTATTGCCGCAAAATAACTAATTAACCGTACGTCGATTGCGCAAAATTCAGATAGTAAGTCATCGTTGGTAAATAGTTCAGTTACCGTATAACAATAACTTTCATCGTTCTCCAAACAACGTACGATAAATAGTAATTCACGTTCATCAAAAATAAGTTGCTTTACTCTTAAGTTACAGGTTTTATCCATAAATTTTCTCCCCCTGGTTGGCCGAATAACTATAACACCTCCACTAATTAAACCCCTGCCTGTTAATCGGCTATCCCTTTGTTGTATGCTTAGTGTATTTCTTTGGGCACGGGTATAATGTATCCGATGGGCTAACAATAACTTAATTAATTAGGCGCGTCAACATATGGACGATAGTACTGATATAAAAAAATTATCCGATTTCATACCAATTAGACTAAAAATTGCACGAATGGCGAGGGGTTTCAGTAGTAGGAGCGCATGTGCACAAGCTTGTAATGCTGCTATAACCACCTACCGGGCTCACGAACGCGGAGATTATGAACTCAAAGCCAGTGATATCATTCGATATACTCGGTATCTGGATATATCGATCCCTTGGCTACTAACCGGCAAAGGGCATCCTTTAGATCATCAGGCTCATCCTGACCGCGAAAAATTAGCTCTGTTTCTTTACTATCTTCATTTAGAAGGGAGCAAAGAGGATTTTCAACACTCCGCTGTCGAAGAAGCTACGGCTATTATAAACAAGAATAACTAAATTGTAGATATTATAACCGTTCAATTGGTACGATTCTACAAATTTTAATAATATTTCCAAAAAAAGTTATGAAATATATTTTTAGCAGATAATTCAGCGGGAATTGCTGATTTTATATCCAATCGCCGCTAATCGTTTAATGATATTAGGGTGAGTTGAAAAAAAGTCACTACTAGCTTGCTTAGCGTTAATCCCGGCAACGGTGGGATCGAAAATATAAGCCTCACGGCGGACTTGCTCATGGGGAGTTTGGCTATATTCTTGAGCATAGCGTTGTTGATTTTGATCGTAATCACCTTGTATTTTTAATAAAGCCCGGGCCAAGGGATCATTATCTCGCATTAACTGAACTGCTCCGGCATCTGCCATGTATTCCCGGGTACGACTCAAAAATAACATCAGCAAAACAGTAATCAAAGGCAATAAATAACGCAACAACACAATAACAATGAACAACCAATTGCCCCCTCCTTCACGGTCCCGGCTTCTACGGCCACCGCTGAAGAGCATTCCGTAAAAAAAGATATCGATCACTATCAAGGTTAAATTAGCCAATACCGAAGCCGTTAAAGTCAATTTAATATCTAAGTGACGAATATGACTCAATTCATGAGCCATTACCGCTTGAATTTCCGCTCGGTCCAATTTTTCTAATAATCCTCTAGTAATAGCGACCATAGCGGATTTTTCACTATAACCGCTAGCAAATGCATTCATATAGTCGGCTTCGATGATGTAGACCCTTGGCATAAATTTCAATCCAGCCGCTACCTTCATTTCCTCTACAGTATTATATAATTGCTTCTCGGCTAAATTTTGGGCATTTTGTGCTGTGATTTCATGATATTCGGTCCCCAATAACATGAGTTTGTCGGAGCAAGCAAAAGTAACCCATAGTGAAATCAGCGCGACCAAGGTGGTAATCAAGGTTGCATAAGGGATTAATTGCAAAGTTACCAGAGCTTGGCTGATGGCCCCCAAAGAAACTTGAGGATATTTTTCAGAGTTAATAAATAAATCTATGAGGAAGCCCAAAGCAACATAAATGACCATAAAAGTAACAATAACCCAAAATGTACGGCGCTGATTAGAACGTAAAGATTGCCGCCAGTCGGCGGTCTTTACGTGAAAATCATGTGATAAATCTGCCATCAGCAATTCTCGCTCTGCGCGATTCCGGCCTTGCGGGAATCGCTTTTTGTTTCGATACTGAATCTCAACAAAGCTGGGATTCGGTAATCAAGGGAAAGGTCGCTCCGCCGCCGCTTCCCTGAAGCAGCTTCTGTTTCGATACCAAATCCCAGC
>JAFEDN010000481.1 GCA_018241585.1 Pseudomonadota bacterium
TCTGTTGCGGTTTCATGAGACTCTCCATGATGATTGTTTTTTTATGCGTTCGTGGGACTCAGTCATTATCCTTAAACGCGCATTACTGAGCAAGCAATAGCCTCATGGGCGAAAAAGACAGGTTCATTCAAAAACTCATGGAAAAAATCGCCGGGAAAGAAGCTGCTATTCATGCAGCGATGCATGGGATTTCAATTGAGGAAAGAATTTAAATTTTAATGCTGCTTGAAAAAAGCTTTTAACACCTTGCAAAACAATTCCGGCTGCTCGATAAAAGGTGCGTGTCCAACCCCTTTAAAAGAATGATATTTTGCATTGGCAATCTTTTTTGCTAATTCTTTCACATTCAATTCGCGCATGATGATATCTTGATCTGAACCGGTCACCAAGCAAGGCACATTGATCTGGTCGACCCAATCTTTTGAATTAAAATTCAGCAAAGCATGCAACTGATGCTGATAACCTGTTTCCGTAATCGGAAAAGGATTAGCCAGCCGCAAACTGATAATATCTTCAATCATACCAGGCCGTTCCAAAAACGAACTACTAAAAGTCCAGCCCATGCCGTTTTCAATTAAAGCACGCGGAGAACAATGTTCTTGTAAAAACACCAGCCGGGCTTTTGCAGTCATGGCGTACCGGATATCAATTTTCATTTCGGTATTGCACAAAATAGCACTGCGCACCAGTTTGGGATGACGGTATGCCAACCGCTGCAAAATCATTCCACCTAAAGAATGGCCTATAAAATGACACCGCTCCAGGTTTAAAGTTCTACATAAAGCAGCCACATCTTCCGCCATCGTTTCCACTGTGTAAGGCGAGTCTGGACAATCAGATTGCCCCGACCCACGGTTATCTAATAAGACCAGTTGATAGCCGCTCTGTAGATAATTGGTCAATCCAGAAAACACTAAATGATCCACCGCAAAGCCATGGATAAAAACGATCGGGTCTCCTTGACCATAAATTTCATAATAAAGGTTAAGGTTATGATCTACTGTAACCTCAGGCATGTCATTTCTCCTTGATTGCTGCCTATGCTCACTTTATAACATTCATCATCAAAAAAATAGTCTTTTAATATTTGTTTAATTTATATTCAGTATAATTTATTTACTGGCAATTCAGAACCTATAAAAGTAAGAAATATGCAGCGCTTAAAAATTATTGATCCCCTAGAAAGCAACGCTAAAAAAATATTGGCACAATGGCGAGACCAATTATCTACTTTAGACGATATAATCCTCGGCAAACAATACAACCGCCTTTTTTCAGATAATGCCGCTCTGTCTACTTCTTTAAGGCAATATTTACTACTCTATTTGGAAAAATTGGATCATGCTGAATTAAGTTTTGTTCAAGTTCGCAAAAAGTATTTCTTGTATGAAGCTTTGAATGCGCTTAAAGCTACACTGACAAAATCTTTTAGAGCAGAAGATCAAGTCTGTAAAAGTTTTCTTGAATTACGTAAGGAGCTTATTACTGAAAATAAAATTACTGAAAAAAACTTGGAAAATTTAGGAAAAAAATTTAAAGAGTTAGCCGATTCAAAAATAAAAAAAATTCACCAAATTTACCAAATTGCCGCAGACCCTTCATATTCAGAATTCACCAGCAAACAACAAGATTATTTAGATGCTAAAAGTGACCTAATTATTCCGTTCGTAGATATCCATTATTGTAATGAAATCAAACGTGCGTCTGATCTTAATCTTTATGTGACTGGCTGCGGAGGATACGGACCAGAATATTTTAGTCTGAAGGAAATGCAATACAGCGGCCAACAAGAAGTCACTGATGCAATTATCAAGGAAATGGCAAAGGCTCGCGGCAGTCTTTTGATTTTATCAGGAGATATCTGCTACCCTCATGTCAATACCTCTACTCCGCCGGAAGCCATTAAATCGTCCATTGTTCCTTTTCATGAAATAGCCAAAATAACCCAATTTGGAGCAGATGTAGCCATAGGCAACCATGAACTGAGTGCGATTAATCCATTACATTTTTTTTCGGCCGCCAAGGGTAGAATCAACGTATTGATGGAAAATACTGAATATTTCTTAAAATTAATGCAAGCTTGGAAACCGATTAATGTTCATGCTTACTATCACCGTTCAATATTTATTGCCGGACAAGCAAAAGCTTTCATTGAATTCATTTATATTAATTCTTCCACACTGCATATCGATCCAGCACAACAAGTTTGGTTGAGGAAAATGATGGTTAACTTGCAAGCCAAACATAAATTTTTGATCTCGCACCATGCAATAGGAGAAACGTTAGGCAAAAGAAATTTTAAACCTTCTGAAGCGAGTCAATGTGGTATAGGTCTGGATATGGATGATAAAGCCGGATGCCATCACAAAGTACTAGCAAAAGTTTTTGAAAATTTAGGTATTTTGCATTTATTGAAAGATTGGACTACGTTAGTTGCACATGAACATTTTACCGGCATGGTCAAACACCCTATTTACGGTACAGTTATTTTTACCGGCAATGGAGCCATTATCGAAAGAGATGTGTGCCGCCGTTTGATGACTGGAATGATGTTTCCAAGGGTGGCTGAAAATCCACAAAATCAAAAAATTGCAAACAAAGTTTCTGCTACTCCTGGTTTTACTAAAATTACATTTAAAGACTATATTCCAAAAATTGAATTTATAGATACCAAAGGCAAAGTTTTCTTTGATTCCCATGAGTTACCTCGTGTACCAAAAATGACTTTACCTATAATGAAAAAGCGCATTACGCTTATCTTCGATGCAATACCGATTAGCTGTGTTTGGTATAAAGATAGAGTTGAAAAAATTAAACGACAAATTATGGAGTTAAGCTCGCGTGAAAATATAAAAGGCTATTTAAAAGCTAACTTAGAAATATTTCAGGAAGCACGCCAAGGGAAACCGCAAAAAAATAATACCCGATATAGTTTTTGTATAGAAAATTTTTCCATTAGCGCAGGCAGTCAAATGTTTGTAGAAACTTTAGATCAGGCATTGGAATTCGTCGAGAATGTTAAAGTAATCAAAGAACCGCGAACAGATTTATTTAAAGGAAAATTATCCAGCGAAGCGTTTTCACTGCCAATCCGGGAGTCAGATTTCCCCCGGATCACATGACAGCACTCTTCGAAAGTTTATTGAAACTCTATTCGATCTCCCTTTCGAGTAGCATTAATTGTGCTGCCAGGCAGAAATTTTCCTGACAAAATCGCTTCCGCCAAAGGATTTTCTAAATAATTCTGCACTGCTCTACGCAGTGGCCGGGCGCCGTAGACCGGATCAAAACCAGCCTGAGCAATGAAATCTAAAGTATCATCATCTATTTGCAAGTTGAAATCTTTGGCTGACAGTCTTTGTTTTAAACGGTCTACTTGGATTCTGGCTATGGCGCAAATTTGTTCTTTATTTAAAGCGTGAAAAACTACACTGTCATCAATGCGATTAATAAATTCAGGGCGAAAATGCTTGGCAACCACTTCCATGACTGCTTTTTTCATATCATCATAATCTTCGCCGGAAAATTCTTGAATCAGCACTGAACCTAAGTTAGAAGTCATTACTACCACAGCGTTGCGAAAATCTACGGTGCGTCCTTGACCATCAGTAAGGCGGCCGTCGTCTAATACTTGCAATAATACGTTGAACACATCCGCATGTGCTTTTTCTACTTCATCTAATAAAATGACCGAGTATGGCTTGCGGCGGACTGCTTCTGTTAAATAGCCGCCTTCTTCATAGCCGACATATCCAGGCGGAGCGCCAATCAACCGGGCGACTGAATGCTTTTCCATAAATTCGGACATATCAATGCGAATCATGGCTTCTTCTGTATCAAACAAAAAACCAGCTAAAGCTTTACATAATTCGGTTTTACCAACGCCGGTTGGACCTAAAAAGAGAAATGAACCGACCGGCCGGTTGGGGTCCGATAAGCCGGCTCTTGAACGGCGAATCGCATTGCAAACTACCCGAATCGCTTCATCTTGACCGACAACTCGTTTGCGCAGCGCACCTTCCATCTGGAGTAATTTTTCACGCTCGCCTTCCAGCATCTTGGAAACCGGAATATGGGTCCATTTGGAAACCACTTCGGCAATCTCTTCATCGGTTACTTTATTACGTAAAAGATGCGGATGTTCTTCTTTTTTTACTTGATCGGCTGCAGTTAGTTTTTTTTCTAAATCCGGAATAATACCGTATTGCAATTCTGACATCCGGGATAAATCAGCACCGCGGCGAGCTTTTTCTAATTCAACTCGAGCTTTTTCTAATTCTTCTTTGATGTGTTGAGAACCCTGCAAGGTCGCTTTTTCAGCCTTCCAAATTTCAGCTAAATCAGCATACTCTTGTTCAGCTTTTTCAATAGCCGATTCAACATCTTTTAAGCGTTTTTTCGAGGCTTCATCCTGCTCTTTTCTGAGCGCTTCCCGTTCGATTTTAAGTTGAATTAAGCGGCGGTCTAATCTATCTAATGGTTCGGG
Organism: Pseudomonadota bacterium; assembly: GCA_018241585.1. Lineage (GTDB taxonomy): Bacteria > Pseudomonadota > Gammaproteobacteria > Coxiellales > Coxiellaceae > JAFEDN01. The sequence continues at coordinate 4,487 of JAFEDN010000481.1, forward strand.
TTTAGAATCGATTTCCATTCGAATTTGACTGGCGGCCTCATCGATCAAGTCAATCGCTTTATCCGGTAAAAAACGATCAGTGATATAACGGTGTGACAAAGTTGCGGCGGCAACGATAGCCGGATCAGTAATCACTACACCATGATGGACTTCGTAACGTTCTTTTAAACCACGCAGGATAGCAATGGTGTCTTCAACAGTGGGTTCATCAACCAAAACTTTTTGAAAGCGCCGTTCTAAAGCCGCGTCTTTTTCAATATATTTTCGATATTCATCCAAGGTCGTAGCGCCTACGCAATGTAATTCGCCCCTAGCTAAAGCGGGTTTAAGCATATTGCCGGCGTCCATAGCGCCCTCGGCTTTGCCAGCACCTACCAAAGTGTGCAATTCATCAATGAACAAAATAATTTGGCCTTCTTGTTTAGCCAGTTCATTTAATACCGCTTTTAAACGTTCTTCAAATTCGCCGCGATATTTTGCTCCTGCAATCAAAGCGCCCATATCCAGGGCCAGCAACCGTTTGTTTTTTAGCCCTTCAGGAACTTCACCGTTGACAATACGTTGAGCGAGACCTTCCACAATAGCAGTTTTACCGACCCCAGGTTCTCCGATCAATACTGGGTTATTTTTAGTGCGGCGTTGTAATACCTGAGCCACTCGACGGATCTCATTGTCTCTGCCGATCACCGGGTCTAATTTATTTTCTTCAGCCTCTTTGGTGTAATCCCGGGTATACTTTTGCAAAGCTTGATACTGTTGCTCTTTATCTGGATTATCTACTCTTTGTCCGCCACGGATTTGCTCAATGGCTTTTTTAATTGCGATTTTATTGGCGCCTGCAGCGCGTAGAGCCTCTCCCAGCGGCCCTTTATCTTCCAAAGCAGCTAAGACAAAAATCTCGGAAGATAAATATTCATCTTTAAATTCTTTGGCAATCTTATCAGCAATATTTAAAATTTTAACTAAATCTTTTGAGGGATAAACTTCACCAGGAACTCCTTGCACTTGCGGCAATTTTTGAATGGCTTGGTCCAATTGTTTTTGCAGTAGTTCTACTTGCACCCCCGACCGCGCCAGTAACGGCCGAATCGAACCCTGGGGCTGGTCAAGCATTGCTCTCATCACATGAACAGGTTCAATAAATTGATTTTCCCGGCCAACAGCCATGGACTGCGCTTCATTTAGCGCTTCTTGCAAGATAGTAGTCATTTTATTAACTGCCATAGTCACTTCCTCGATTTGCTTTTATGAAGCTAAATATCAGGGCGAAAAAATAATTTTCAAGTCTTATTAGTAGAGAAGTGAGCGATGTTTATTAGTTTGCAGATAAATTAATCTCCCGGATTCCCAATATTGAGCATACAGAGGCAGGCTTATTTTTAGGGAGTATTGTGATAAAATATGTACTAAGAGGCTCTAGCGGTGAAGACGTTAAGATATTGCTAGAGAAGATTCAAACGGGTCTTTCTTCGGAATTAAGAGGTGAAGCAATGACTTTCGCGGAACAATTAAAACAAATGGGGCGTCAAGAAGGAATTACCCAAGGAATTGTGCAGGGTGTGCACCAAGGTCAAACAGCTCTCTTTACACGATTGTTGCGAAGACGTTTTCATGAAATTCCTGAATTCTATCTCAACTCCATAGAGAAAGCAGATGCTGAAATTCTCTTACTTTGGAGTGAGAAAATTTTGGATGCTAAAACTTTGGAAGAAGTTTTCCAATAATATTAAGAAAAAATAATATTATTCGATCATAGCAATATGACCGGACTCTTTTGCTGGACTTTTAGTAAATATGTATCGGCAACAAAATAACGCTATTACCGCTAATAAAACATATAACATCATAATACTATGCAGGCTCAACAAAAAAGCATGTTGAGCTAACGGCAATAATGATGATGGCAAATGCAAAGGCTGGGCGCCATTAACCATATCATTCAAATTTGGGAATTGCGAAGCCGTGGCTACTAAATTATTTTTTAATACTAATCGGTGGAAATCTGCAGTGCTTACAAAACTTAACACCGCGCCTGAAATCGCTATCCCCATGCTACTCATCACTCCTCCAGTCGTTGAATAAACGCCCATTCCGATACCTTTCTTTTCTAAAGATACCGAATGAACGGCGGTAAAATTGCTAGTCGGGAACATAATTCCGGTAGCAATGCCTAATAGGACCAATCCTGCTGCTAATAAAACAAAATTTAAATGAATGCTGATGAAAATAAAAATTAAAAAGCTCAGCACCATACAACTGTTAGAAATTTGCAGCGGCAACCGTGGGCCAATTCGATCAATAAAACGGCCTACCAGCGGAGATAATATGCCCATCATAATAGTCATCATTAAAATGATTAAACCCGTTTGGGTTGGCGTATAGCTTAAAAAATTTTGTAAATAGAGAGGTAAAATAAAGTAAAAGCCGAAGAAAACAAACTGAAAAATGGGCCGAATAATATTGATCGCTGCGAATGCAGGGTTGTTAAAAATAGTCAGATCGATAAAAGGGTAAGTAATCCGCTTTTGTAGAATCAGCATCGATACCAATAGTAATATCCCGATGCCAAAAGTTCCTAAAAACAGCACCGAGCCCAATCCCCAATCATGAATTTGATTAAGAGCCGTTAAAATGGCGATTAAACCCGCCATCAGCAAAAAAACACTAAGCAAATGCAGTGGATATTTACTTTCTGCAGTCTTTAAACCTGCTCGGCATTTCCACCAGACAATTAAAATAACTATCGGGCAGATAGGTAAATTAATGATAAAAGCCCATCGCCATCCTAACCATTCAACGATAAACCCACCTAAGGTTGGACCAATTGCTTGGCTAACTCCGGCAAAGGTAGACAATAACCCCATTGCTGTACCCCGTTGATATTCAGGGAAGGACTCACCAATTAAAATCAACGATAAAGGGAAAGAAATACCAATGCCTAATCCTTGCAGGGTTCTTCCAGATACAATCATGCTGGTATTCACGGCAAAACTCGCCAATAATGAACCCAAAGTGAAAACAAAAATTCCAATTAAATAAATTTTTTTGCGGCCATATTGGTCGGCATAATGTCCTGATAACAAAGTAACGCAAGTCATTGCTAAAACAAAACTATTATTAATCCATTGCAAGTGGGTTAAACCAATATGAAAAACACTGCCAATTGCCGGCAAGGCGAGATTAACAATAGTTAGGTCCAAATTAAGAATGGTTACTGCCAAACCAAAACCTAATAACACCCACCATTTATCTTTATATTGCTGAATGACTATCGTCTCCTCATGTCAGAAAGGTAAGGTAATAAAACTGCATAAAAAGCCTGGGGGTTTTCGATATGGGGGATATGACCCACACCTGGGATCAGCTTTAATTGAGCATGCGGAATCATCGCTACAACTTGCCGCCCTAATCTCGGATAATCTCCCAGTTGAGCAACTACTTCTTTCGGCGCACCCCAATCACGGCCTACGACAGTTCGGTCCAACGTACCAACGATCAATAACACAGGAATCTTTAAATCTTTAAATTCATATAGTACCGGTTGGGTAAAAACCATCTCTGTCTGCAAAGCGCTATTCCATGCAATCAGCGGATAATTTGGACTGTTAAGCAGATCGGTATTAATCCATAAACCGTAACGGGATTTCCAGGTGCCATGATAATAATTGGCTTTTTCAGCTTCCATCACTTGCTCAGTATTTAGCTTTAATTCAGATTTGTAAATCTGATCTACGCCGTGATAAGGGATGTAACGTTTCCAATCTTCCAAGCCGACTGGGTCTTCTAAGACTAAAGCTATAGTCCGCTCGGGATACATTAACGCAAAACGAGTAGCCAGCATTCCGCCCATCGAATGCCCAATCACCAACACTTTGTTAATCTTCAAATAATCCAAAAGACCTCGAGTATTATTTGCCAATTGTTGAAAAGTGTATTGATAATGCCCGGGTTGTGTGGATTGACCAAAGCCGACTTGATCTGGAACTACTACCCGATAACCCGCAGCCGTTAACTTAGCAATCGTTCCTTCCCAATAACGGCCATTGAAATTTTTACCATGTAACAATAACACCGTTGCACCATTGGGTTTTTTTGGCTGAACATCCATATACGCCATTTGTAAATTTTGTTTTTGACTTTTGAAACTAAAAAATTCCACTGTATAAGGATAAGACAATGAATTGTCCGAAAAAGGGTTAGAATAGGCTACAGAAAACCCAAGCAAACAGATTGCCAACATTAAAAGTTTTATTCTCATTAACTGCTCCTTATTAAACAATTACCCGGATGGGCTGCATCCTACTATCATAGCTACCGGCTGGCTGAGCAAGTAAAGGTTTCAGGTAGTATTTGGCTTTACAAATAGCATGAGCGAATTTTTCCAAACTAACCTTATCTATATCCGGCAGATATTTTCTTACATTGGTTTCGATATCTTCGGAACGAATTCTACCTGTAATACCATGCTCATTAATGGTAACGCCAATTGTAAACATATCCAACAAAAAATCACTTAACTGATTAAGCCCCGGCAGTTGTTTGGTTAACGATAATAAAATCGGCAAAGAAAATTTTGTCCAATTTATATCATTTTCTTTCCATATTTTAATGATCAATGCAGAATCAATAAATATGTCCGCTAATTTAATCGAGAAGAGTTCTATTTCAAAATCAACTTGCTCTTGATCACTGATCACTTTTACCAACCCCGGTTGATCCAGTTGAGTATTGGTCAGCATTATAGCCTGACTTAATAAAGGATTAAAGAGAACCTGATCAAATTGATCAGCAATGATTTCAAAGTTGGAATCCAGCGCTTCGCTGGTTTCAGTGATCATTTCTAGTTTAGATTTCAGCTCATTTAAGTTTTGCTTAGCCATACTGAATTTTTGTTCTAATATTGGGATTTGACCTTCTTCAATTAATATTTGTGTGGCATTATCTAATTGTTGTTTTAATTCCTGAAATTTAGGTTGATCGGGTTCAAATTCACACATTTTAAATCGTAATTCAATTAATTTTTGGTATTCCTCAGTGATTTCTTTGGAAAAAGGCAAGGAACCTATCTTATATACATTTAAATCAATAAAAGCGGCTTCGAAATGGCTGGTAAAATCTTCAATCAATTTCGACCGTTGATCAACCGAAACAGCTAATTCACCCAAGTTATAACAATCCCACAATGTCGCCAATAAACCAAAAGATAACAGTGCAGCATATACTGGTACGGGAGTAGGAACAAAATTTAATGGCAAGGCCAATAAACTATACAACTGAAATGCTAAATCAATGGGATTTCTGGTTTTTATAAAGTTTTTAAAACGGCTGAAACTGTCAGACTCCTTGATGATTTCTCTGATCACCGAGCTGGTTTCAATAATAGAAGACGATAAATCATTCAATGCCTTTAACCCGGAAAAAATAGCGTCTAAATTTAAAAATAGCATTAAAACCAGGGTAATATTTTCATCTACGCAATCGATAGGCGTTAAGTATTTAATTTTTTCAACGGTCAATTTTTTTAAATCTTCTAGAATTCTATTCGCTGCCAAATCTTTAATCCTCTGATGTTTATATTCAAAAATTTCATCAAATTGAGTATCGGTTGATTGTGCTTTGAATTGATTAATCAGGAGTCCGAATTGGTCTATTGAAAATTGCTCATCGTGTAAATAGTTTCCTAAGCACTGAATGTTAGTTGCTACTTTATCAATCTTTAATATAGCTTCTTCAAAGATAGCCAAGGTGTTAATTTGTTTGGAAAGCTCACGAGATTGCTGATCTTTTTGATCCATTAAATTAGCTATAATTGCTTGCAATCTACGAATTTGTCTTTGAATCAGGTATCTAAATTCATTTAATTTTTGCAGATGAACTATTATTTTTTGATTAACTCGCTCTTTAAAATCTGGAAAAGTTCTTTTATTTTTTCTAAAGAGCGCCATTTCTGAGGATAATCCAGATACTAAAAAGTCAAGGTCCAAGCAGTCGCTATAATCATCTTTTGCAGTTTGAACAAGTTTTGACAGAAACGAGCAAAATAACTGACACTCTTCTATGGATTCAGCGTCATCGATAGCTGCGATTAAAACATCAATATAGGGATTAGTTCTTAGAAAAGGAATTTTAGCTACATTTTTTTTAATTCTTTCTAAGATTGCTTTTTCGCTTTCATTTTTTAGATATTCATATTCCCTTTTTTTTCCAAAAAGGGTAACACCAACAGGCATTTATTTACTTCTATTTGGATATTTACTTTTTTATCTTTTAATAGCTTTATTATATAATACCGTTATTAAGGAAATATTAGCTTTTGAATTATACAACGCCAATTAAGGACTTGAAATGAAAATCATGCAGTCTTATCAATCGTGGATTCCTGCAGGAACAGTGATTCTTTTTGCTATGAGCGCCGTTATTTTGTCCTTTCCCGGCGCTATTCATGTTTTTAAATTTCATTGGTTGAGTCTAGCTGCGGTATTGATAATTTGTTTCAGTCCATTGGGAAATAAAAAGTTTGGAACAGATCAAGGCGTCCAAAAACGTTACCAATGGTGGTCATGGTTATGGCAAGTATTTTTTTTACAAGGTTGCTTGGGAGCCATTTTTTTTGGAATCTTAGTTACTTGTGCTATAAAAGTTCCAGTGTTAACTCCCGCTCAACCGCAATTATTGCAAAATAGCTGGTATCAGCTGCTGATTTCGCAGGGATTATTTCCATGGGCTGTGGTAGGATTACTAGCGATCACTTTTAGTTTTTGGAGTTATCAAAAAAATCAAGATGCTTATTTTGCTAGTTTAATTAAAACCTTGAACCAAAAAGCGCTCATTGAAATCATAATCAACTTTTTCGGCCGTTGCTCCACCGTTTTTGTATATTGTTCAACGCTCTGCTTGCTTGGTTTACTTTGGGCTAGTTTTATAGGTAATTTGCCTATCGCTGTTGGTTTTGCTTTGGCGCCATTGATAACCAGCTTAATACTACTGCTATTTACTTTAAGTAAGTTGTACCGGCGCACGATCAATAAGCTGTTCAGTCAAGGTTTACCTTTATTCATAGCACTATTTTTTTGGGTAATTTTTTTTGCCGTGGCAATTTGGTTAGTAAATGGGTTTGTTATATTAGTGGCCCATAGCCAATTTCCTGCACCTAAACTGCTTAGCTATTGGTTAAAACAGCCTTGGACTAAGTTAGGGTTAATATTCATTAATAGCTGGTGGCTACTGTGGACTCCAATAACCGCGATCACTATAGCCAGAATTTCTAGAGGTTATTCTGTTAGAAGCATCCTGCTAGCAATTTTAATTTTACCTTTGCTGGCTGCTGTTACCTTAAGGCTAACCGCCGGCCACTCCTGGCAATTGCCTCCTTTAGCTGCCGGCATCGCCTCAGGAATTGGATTATTAGGAATTTTCTGGATGACCTTGCGAAAAACCGGCATCCCTGCTTTTATTTTAACTTATTTGCCCCGCAGGGATCATTACAAGTTTCGCTCATACCGCAGGACCTTGGTTCAATTGACTAAAATAGCTGTAATCATTTTTTTTATCTATATGCCAAGCGGGATTGTAGTTATCCACTTTTTTGCTTTCTGCTTGGCTTTGCCGTTGATTGTAATGAGTATAATGGCTACTATTCTTGCTCCTCTCCTTCCAAACTAGCTTTGTTATCCGATTTTTCCATTCTACTACGGGTTCCCGCTTCACCCATTTTACCAGCCGCTCCGGAAAATCCATGTTTAACTTGATCAGCAACTTGATTGTGGTTGATACTGTGGGGCCGGGGAGCTCCAATCCATTCGCCGACATAATCACCTACTTCATATATTAACGAAAAACATAAAACTGTGGTCGTATAGATCATAGTGGTAAAAATACCTAGAAAAATAGGGAAAGCGAACAAAGGTAAAATTAAATTGGTTAGTAAGTCACCACCCCCATCTTGAACCATATGACCCATCGCCAAACCGACAGAGTTGAGCAACATGTCGCCGTGGCCTGGAGTACCACTAATCGGGCTGCTGGTATAAAAGATATCACTAATAAAACCGGAATAGGTGTATAAGAGAAATCCGGAAATGGCTTGACATAAGATCATCCCGGCGAATAACCCGATCACCATCAGCGATGGCCGGAAAAATACGTTCAATAACAACATGGGAAATTGCTTGGCTGAGCCAAGAAAGTCATGTCCTTCCGGATGAGTAATTCCCATTGCCACCAAAGACCCAGCAATAACGGCGTAGATAACTTGGATGATCCAGTTAAGCACTCCAAAAGTAAATACCATGTAGGGGTGAATCGGATTGTAATATCCGAGCATCATTCCTATAACGAAGAAACCTGCCCCTGCGGCTAAAATAATAGGCTGAATCCAGTCAACCAAAGCTTTCACGCCAAAAGGTAAAGGATTAACAGCACTACATACGCTGGTTGCCGTAGTTAGCGCAAAGATTGTCAGACCGGTGCCAATCCACATATCAACACCCAAAGAGAGACAATAAGCGCCGATATTATGCAACCAGATCATCGGTTCAGGTCCTAAACCCAACGGCCCCATGTGAGTACTGAACGACATGATTAACCCCATCAACTGACCAATAATTGGCCCAAGTATCATCATCAGCCACTTCCAAGCGCCTTCTTTAGGCATGGAAACCGCTCCTTGACCTGTATCGGCAGCTCCACTATAAGTATTGATCTGACTGGTTACGGTTTGTATATACGGTCCGCTGGCTTTAATCAGATTGGCGGGGCTATCGTAATCTATTGAAGTATTAGCAGAGTCATAAGAGCTAGAAGTATATTTGCCATAATTACCACTTCCGGTTATAGCGTGGTCATAGAACGATTCGACACGAAGCATATCCCAATAATAACGGCCTGCAGTGAGCCAACCGTCTTGTCTGGCTTGAGTAATAAACTTAAGAGAATTATTGCTGGAAGGAGGAACTAAATCCGCCCGCACCACCGGATCGATCAAATTCTTGAAACCTAAAGTCGCATTGAACATGGCGTCAGTCATTTCTGAATCTGCAGAAGTACTAGGGTCAATACCCCCACAAACGCCGTAATCAGTCACCTTATTGTGATTGGCGTTATCTATGCAAACCGATTTTTTGACAGCAGGCAATAAATCAAATATTACTTCTTTCATGGCCAACTGGCTGTAACCACATCCGGAGTTGTCATCCCCTGCTGATCCGGCGGAACAATCGCTGAAAGTTTTGCCCACTAGCTTTTGCCAAGAAATAGCGCCGCAAATACTTCCTGGTTTACCGGGAAAAATAAATTTGAAGTTAGTTAAATCCTCATCTGGAGTAAAATCGGCTGGAACACTGACACTATTGTTTGAGTTATTTTCATAATCAACTTGCGCCTGAACCATGCAAGCTTCCATGGTGATGATTTTTTGAACCATGCTGTTATCATCACCGATGGTAGTAACGGTCGGTTGACCCAGTATCTTATTCAAATCATCGCCGCTCAGGATCGAGCTGGGGTCCATTGCGGTTGAGCCGGTAGTACCCTGCTGAACCGGTCGGCTCCACAAAGACCCGCCTGAATTCATATAATCTAAGCCATAGTCCCATATTTGGTCGGCTAATTTCACTCCTTCGACCACCACTTTCATGATGATGCCTTGCAAAGGAGTATAGCCGGTGGTTGGGGAACAGATTAATAAGGAAAAACCTAAAGCGATCCGTAAGATAATCATGATTACTTTATTATCTTGTTGATTAAAACTTCCATGGGCCACCGCTTTAAAAACCACGGTTATGGTAGTAAAGATTAGCCAGCAGGCTGCAACAATCAGCACCCCTTGGTTAAATTGATACATTAATTTTCCAAACATTTGCCCTGATGTTCCAGTCAAAACTCCGCTGACTGTTCCAAAAAAAGAAGAAAGATAGGCAATAGATAAATCGGTTTTATTGTCCACCGCAGAAATAGTATCGGCCAAAGCCCCGCTGGAAAATGCTAAAAATAATAATAGGAATAAACTGTAGTATCTTTTTTTTAGGAAATTTATCATTTTTTATCCCCGGGCAATTTGACACCGATAGTATGAGCAAACCATTCCTGAATAGTGCACTTTAAACGCCGCTGCTGGATTTGAAACTTGGTATAGTGTTCACGAAACACATAGGCCCAGAGCAACAAGGTCATTAAAATGCCGACCAGCCCTCCCAAATACAAATGATGTTGAAAAATAAAGATAGTATAGGCAATTGTTAGCACACTAAAAAGGCTGCAAAAAATCATAATTTGATTACAAGAATGGACTCGTTTTTTTAAATCTGCTTCCGTCATTTGGTAATGTTTCATGAGCTGTTCAAAATTTTCGGCTTTGAAATCGGCATTTTTGGCTTTTGCAGACAAATTTCTGGCCGCCATGTTTTTGATCATCTGGGTATTTTTTTTTAATTCACCTATCCCTACCCATCGTGAGAAATTCCATCCCATTGCCAGAACTTTTTTAGTCACTTTAATCGCGCCCATACTTTGCTCCGAATTAATCTTTACTTAGAATACTTGAACTGCCACAAGTTATTGGCGCTATATTAACAGCTAAACCTTAAGAAATCATTAAATAAAGCAGAGATATCTGTTTTTTTCTTAATGCTGTCTTAAGGTAGACCCTTTAAACTATCGCTCACAAGGAGAAAAAAATGCCTGATTTAAGCCATGAAGCAGTTCATCAGTTTTGGAAAAATTACCAAGACCCGGCGATTTACCGAGTTATTAGTTTTATGGAAGGAGTTGAAGATTGGACTTACGACAGCGACTCTGAATTAGAAGCCGCATTACAGAAGCTAGGTAAGGCATTAGATAATATTGAAAATGTGGAATTACAGCAGGAAGCGACTGTGGTCCAATTGGTTACCCATATTAAAACCGGGCGAGGTTTGCGGATCTTGATGTGTTTAGATAACGCCTACCCCGGCGCTGCGGCCAAGGTGCTGATGTATGCAGAGGAAAACACTAAATCAGAGCAGGATAATCCTGGAATATTTTTACGCCGTAATATTGTTTTTGAACGGCTAAGATTGTTGGGACGAGTATTCGCACCCGATCGTTTGAAACTGGTTTTAAAAGCGTTAGAGGATCGAAGTTATGCATAAATGGTTACTTTGGAGTCTGCTAAATATCAGCACCATGGCTGTATGCGGACCTGTGTTCGCAGGCGATGTCGAATCCTTGCTGCCTACCAATGATTTTCAAGGCTGTTCCGCTTTGATTCAACAAGGCGATGCCATACCTCCTATTGCCACCAATGACCTGCAAAGCATCCAGACGTGCATGAATAGCTGCGACAAGCTGTACAAATCGTTGGACGATCAAGGGAAAATCCAAGATTTATTGCGGGGTATTACTTACTGCCGCAAATCTTTAAATAATTTGTATTTTTATAGCACCACGAAAGTGATTAATGATCAATTGGATCAACAAAACAAACAAAATGAAGCGTTGCAGCAACAAGATTTCATGGATAAGGTAACCGCCATGATTAAGCAAAAACAGGAGCAAAATTCTCAAAATACCCAAAACAATGATCTGGGGGCCGAGGCCAATAGTACTAATACAGCATCGCCTGCCCCAGCTCCTACACCCATAGGCCCGCCCGATGGCGTCAAATGGTAATCGTCAAAAGAGAGAGAATCATGATCAAAAAAATAAAAATCGCTAGTACAGCCATCACAGTGTTAACGGTATCAAGTTTTGCCTACGGTGCTGATATTGACCCCTCCGTTAAAGAAAATCATAGCGTGGTCAACGCCATTCATGAACTAGAAAATAAGATTGAAGCCATTACTACCAGCACAGTGAATACCGTGAATTTACAAGCTTATAAATTAGACCAAAGCTACCCATTAAGCATGGCTTTAAATATGAAGCAAGAGGATGTACAAGCCGATTCACGCAAAGAAACCCAGCGCGCTTCAAACCAGGCCATTAAAATGAATTTACAGCCTTTCTCAGCTTATGCGTTGACTTATACTAATAAAAGCCAACCTGAAGTAGTAAAGGTTACTAAAGAAATGAATAACTATCAGGATTCTATCAACCGGCTCAAAAATTTAGAAGCTAGTGATACCCTGTATTCTTTAGTGCAGGGAATGGAAACCAGTACTTACTGGACTAGAAATAATATTGGCAAACCTGGCCGAAATGACGATGCTTTTAACTTTGGCGCTTTTATTGAACCCGATGCTTATACCCCAGAACAAATGGTGAATAGTCAAAATTTTATTGGTTATGCGACTAAGCAATATCAATCGCTTTCTGACGGTATCGATTTTAATTCTTTGCACAATGCTCTGCTTCAATATCAAAAGCAAGGAGTCAAAACCTTATCCCAACAGATTGATCTATTCCGGAATAACACAGCTTATAAAAACTATCAGCTGACCGTACGTTCGATGACGGCAGCTAATTCTGTGGCTACTGATGTTTTATCGGGCTTGGCGTCTGAACGTAAACCAATTATTAAAGCAGAAGCCGATCCGCAACTGGATGCCATCAGCCGGCTAATCGGTGTAGAACCCAGAGTGATTAATTCTAAGGACGATAAAGGCCAAACCATAACGTTATACAGTTATGCCAGCCCGATGCAAATTGCTAATTTCCGGGCTAATTACCGTTTAAACAGCAGCCAGTGGTATCAAGAAGTAGCCACGGATTCATCGGAAAATCTACAAAGAAAAACAGTTATTTTGTTAGCGGAAATAGCCAGCAAACTGCAAGATATGCAAAAACTTCAAGAAAAAACTGCCGCCACTTTAGCGATCATGAGCTTGCAATCCAACGATATGAACACAACCATATTAAAAACCAAGGTGGATGAGGTCAATACCGCCATCAACAAATTTGCTGAGGCCGCTTCAGCTTCCAACCAAGCGCAAAATGCTCAGACTAATTCAACTAGCAATAGTTCAAATAACAGTACCGCAGACCCGAATAATTACAATACACAAGATGCAGAAAATGGAGTGAATAACGGTTCTATTAGCACCGACCCTAATACTTATAATCAAACAGGTAACTAGAAACTAGACATAATATTAAAATTGGACATTATAGCTCGGTGGGTATAACTTGGAGAACGCAGAATTGACAATTCCACGCTTCTCAAGTTGTGCCCCCTGGTTTATTACTATCGAAGCGATAAATCACCCTATCGCCAAAATCAGCAAAGCCACGCTTATGAACCCAGCATCAATTCGCCGCTGGGTGTTCTTTGCACCTGCCCACCCTGCCGTTTGGTCGGACCTCCTTGGCGATACTGTTCATTCATTAAACTGCTCTTATTTTTGCTCACCCGCACTCGATCTCCCGTTTCTGAATCCGAACTCGAACTGCCTGAGTCCTCCCGAAGTTCCGGAAATTCATCCAGGTTCTTGATATTAATTTTCTCTTCTTCATGCCCCACTTTGACTGGTTTCTTTGACGCCTTGCTTGATCGCTCATTCAGCACAGACATCTCCACCTCATTCTTCGTCGGACTTTCAAAATTGCCGCTGTCTCGAGGGCGTTCCCCCCTACTCGGCGAAGCCATAGACGAAGTGGGCGAAGTCAGCGAGGACTCCTCGACTTTGTTTTCGGTCGTTTTGGTTCGCTTCGAAATACGACTACCGCTCGGGCGCGCGGGGCTGACACTGTCCCGTGCCGAAGTCTCGCCTTCTGTAGTGTCCGAAACAAAAAAACTTCTTCGCCCATCCGGCTTCGACATTAACGCCCCCACAATCGCATTGGCTATCGCCGGCGCCTCCGTCTCCAGTTTCCGCGGCGTTAACTGCGCTTTGAAAAATGACTTGCAACTGATACAACAACTTGACTTGGGAATAAAATGATCGCGGGTCTGCGTGGCGATCGTATTGATCAGATTATCTCGCCTAATCCGTTCCATCTGCGCCAAATTTAAATTCACTCCCCGTTGATTCAGCTCCGCCAATAACGCCCTCACCGCATTCTTAAAATGAATCATCTCCGCACTCGTGGTGTAATTCATAAACCCGGTTATCTTTAAATAATCATTGATTCTCTGGGCCACCGGACGCACGACCTGCGCCTCATAGGCGTCTGTCGCTCCCAGCGCTTCTTGCAATTTCTTCGTTGCCGCTCGTTTCAAACATATCTGCAATACCGTAAAAAACAAACCGATCACTCCCGAAACCACTGCCCCGATAATCGCTTTCTCCAGCGTAGAGGTATCTGAATTCTCCGCAGGGAATGAGGCCGTCAGGGTAAAATCCGTGGTCGTCGCCAACCAGGGATTAGCGGCCGTCACATTCACGGTAATAAAATCCGGCTCCGGTGGAATGCCGGTAAACCGCTGGTTTAAAGGGTCAAATTGCAGCCACTTTGGTAAGGCTTCCGCACTCCTAAAGCGGCTCGCTGAGTAGTGTATCATTTCTCCCTGCGGGTCCTGAAACGCACCAAATGGGATCGCAAAACTAAATGGGCTCCCCACCGTCGCCGTTTGATCCGGTAATCCCATGGTCAATTCCGGCGCCTCGTTCACCGGCTGAAAGAATATCGACGCCGGCAGATAGGTGCTTTGCAACCCCGAACCCGGATCGAACACTGAGATTTGATAGGTCGGCAACGAACGGCTGCCGTCCGGAACCAACTGCACCTGTGCCGCTTTGAGCTGTTCTTGGGTAAAGGACGACACATACGTACCCGAGGTGTTCACAATCGCCCAGTGGCTGCGGCTGACATCGCGAATATAAAACATTGCCTCATCAGCCACTTGCTCACCATTCTCCTGTTGAGCCTGGATATTCGAAGGGCTGACAGTCGTCGGCTTCCCCTGGGTGACGGTGAGGAAATTTGACACTACCCGTGGGGCGTAAATTCCTTCTCCATTGCTAAACCGGGTCGATACCAGACTGGATGCGCTGCTCACGCCCTGAGCAGTGGTGGCGCGGACCACATAGCTGGGCGCGACTTGGCTGCCGTCCTGTACCACTTGAATCGTACGCGCTTGAATATCCGCCAGCGTGAAGTTGGAAACCGGGATACCGCTCAGCGTGGATACAAATTGTGCGTGTTCGACTTCGCTGACTTGGAAGAGAATATCGGTGGGCGCTGCGTTCGGAGCGTCCACATCCAGCTCCGCGGAGGTTAATATCACGCTGCCGTCGAGAGTCACATTTAACCAGTTTTGGGTGATCACCGGTGCACCTTGAAAGTGAATCTCGGCCTGGCTGGGCAGGCTCGTGTGTACCCCATCGCTGACGGTCACTTGATAACTCGGCGCTTGATGGTCGCCGGCATGAACGAAACTCACCACGCCGCTGGCGATTTGAGACTGCTTCCATTGGGTGGGACGAGAGGTATTGAACGGTAAAAATGTAAAATAACCACTGTGGACATCGCCGACGGTAAATACCAATTGGTTGTCATTAACCCCCGGGGCGCCGGCGTGTAGATCGTCGGAGGATAGTATCACGGTTTCACCGTCTCCTACCGTCAGTTGGTTGTGGATCAGGATCGGGGCCGGCACAGGCGTCGGCGTTAAAGTCGGCGATGGCGTGGGGGCGGGTGTTGTCGGTTCCGGGGTCGAAGTGGTCGATGCGGGGGTGGGTGTGAGCATAGTCGGAGTTGGAGTTGGGGTTGGAGTCGGACTTGGGGCGGGACTTGGAGTCGGACTTGGGGTTGGACTTGGAGTCGGGCTTGGAGTCGGACTTGGGGTTGGACTTGGAGTCGGGCTTGGAGTCGGAGCGGGGGTAGGATTGGAAAAAAGCCGCGCGTACACGCCATAGTTATCGCCATCCTGCCCAGAGCTCTCCCAGGCAATGACAAAGCCGCCGTCGTTGAACGCACCCACACAGGGGTGCCATTGAGAGTTGTTCGTGTAGGTATTCACCCGAAACTCACCGCTTAACGGTGTCCCCGATGCATTGTAGCGCTGCGCGTACACGCCATAGTTATCGCCATCTTGCCCATCACTAGTCCAGGCAATCACAAAACCACTATCGCTGAACGTACCGACACTGGAATCAAATTGGGCGTTAGTCGTGTAGGTGTTCACCCGAAACTCGCTGCCTAACGGTGTCCTCGATGCATTATAGCGCTGCGCGTACACACCAGCGCTAGAGCCATCTTGCGCAGCACTAGAACCACTAGTCCAGGTAATCACAAAACCGCCATCGCTGAACACGCCGACACTGTCACTGCTTTGAGAGTCCATCGTGTAGGTATTCACCTGAAACTCACTGCCTAACTGTGTTCCCGACGCATTAAAGTGCTGCGCGTATGTTCCACTGACACTGCCATCTTGCACAGAGCTTGTCCAGGTAATAACAAAGCCGCCGTCGCTGAACGCGCCCACACTAGAATACGCTTGATTGCTGGTTGTGTAGGTGTTCACCTGCAACTCATTGCCTAACGGTGTCCCCGCCGCATTAAAGCGCTGCGCATACACACCAGCGCTAGAGCCATCTTGCACAGAGCTTGTCCAGGTAATAACAAAGCCGTCGTCGCTGAACGCGCTCACACTGGGATATATTTGATCGTTGGTTGTGTAGGTATTCACCCGAAACTCACTGCCCAACGGTGTTCCCGATGCATTATAGCGTTGCGCGTACACGCCATAGCTAGAGCCATCTTGCTCGAAGCTGTCCCAGGCAATGACAAATCCGCCACCGCTGAACGTGCTCACACTGGGATGCAATTGATAGCTGATCGTATAGGTGTTCACCCGAAACTCACTGCCCAGTGGGGTTCCCGCCGCATTAAAGCGCCGCGCGTACACCCCCCAGCCATCGCCATCTTGTCCATCGCTACTCCAGGCAATGACAAAGCCGCCATTGCTGAACGTGCCCACGCTAGGATACTGTTGAGCGTTTGTCGTGTAGGTATTCACTCGAAATTCGCCCAAGTCGATCGTCAACAATCG